>JBJEQL010000274.1:0-2293 GCA_051881735.1 Oscillospiraceae bacterium | reverse complement strand
GTATAATGTTAATAACCACAAAAACATCAACAAAAGGAGCGTATTGCACTATGATCAATTATACCACACTTAACAGCAATTTGAAAAGAGGTATTTTGAATTTTTCAGAAAAAATTTCAAAAAAGTTCAGCCGTCCCGATATGAAATTTATCTGTAATATGATTTACGGCATACTTGCTTCAAAAAGCTGTCTGTTATCAGAAATAGGACGTAATCTCAATGAGAAAATCCCTCTCAGAAAAACAGTCACTCGTCTTTCAAGAAATCTGAATGATTTTGACGGCGGTGAAGAACTGTTTGAAGCTTATCTGAAATCAATAAAAAATCGTTACAATGATAAAAGTATTCTGATTATTGACGGTTCGGATATTACCAAGCCTGCAAGCACTAAGCTTGAAGGCTTATGCGAGGTCAGGGATGGCAGCACAGGCGAGATAGGCATAGGTTATCACACCTTAGGCGCAGCTGTATTATCGGACAGGAAGCTTCCTTACGGAGTTTACAGCAAAATATATTCATCAAAGGAAACTGATTTTGTAAGTGAAGATAATGAGATCATAAATTGCTTTGACTTTTTAAGTAAACATTTCTCCAAATCAAATATCCGTACAATGGACAGAGGCTTTGATTGTAATAAATACTACGAATATTTCATAAAGAACAAAGAAAAGTTTATTATCAGAGCAAAGAAAAACCGCAATGTGATCTACAAGGGTAAAACAATAAATATCCTTAAACTTGCAAATACATTTAAGGGTAAATACAAGCTGGAATACAAAGATAAAAGCGGAGTAAACAGAAGCGTAAAGATAAGCATTATTCCGATCAGACTGTGCGAGTTCAAAAAGACGGAGCTTAATCTTGTAATGGTTTATGGCTTTGGCAAAACACCGATGATGCTGATAACCAATCTGAAAAGCGATGACAAACGGCTTTGTACAGCTGTTTGCAAGGTTTATCTGATGAGGTGGAGGATCGAAGAATATTTCAAATTCAAAAAACAGAGTTTTGACTTTGAAAATTTGAGAGTACAGTCATTAAAGTCGATAAGAAATCTTGATTTGCTGCTTACGATTGCAATAGGGTATGTTGCCGAAATATCGGGTAAATCGGAGAATATCAAACTGCGTGCGGAAATTGTTGAGGTTTCCAAGCGTTTGTTTGGTGTACCCAATTTTATATATTATGCTGTTGCATACGGTATTTTTGAGATATTAAAGACTGTTAAATCAGGAATCGGGAGGTTCTTTGCCTTGCCGCAAAACGATGGGCAATTATCTTTGTTTTCCTGTTATGAGGTTTCTCGGCTGAATTTTGGGGAAAGTTAAATCTTTCTTGATATTGCAAAAAGTTGTTTTTTGTGGTAAAATGAAATGAATATATTTCGGGTGGTGATAAAATGCGCAATAAGCTTCTTGTAACGGCTCTGGGACTGTGTCTTGCAGCTTCGGCAGTCTGTGCCGACTATTTCTGTACATGGTCGCTGTACACCGAAAGAACAGCGGAGCAGGAGCGCTATGAAGCACTTGACGCAGACCCTCACGCCCTTTATAACGGCTACACCGTTGAGGAGCTTGGCAGCGGCTATGATAAGCCTGTTTCCGTTTTCGGCAAGACCGTTATAGACGTTCCCGTAATAAATCAGTACCCCGAACTGCCCGTTGGCTGCGAGTCGGTATGCGCCGCCGCATTGCTGCAGTATCTAGGCTTTGAAACGGACAAGTTCGACTTTACCGATAACTATCTTGAATGGGACGATGATTTTTATTACGATGAATCGGGAAATTCTCACGGTCCCGATCCCGGAAAGGTCTTTGCAGGCGACCCCTATAATTGGGGCTACGGCTGTACTGCACCCGTCCTTGCGGAGGCGATGAACAGGTTTTTTGCCGAAAAGAATCCGTCCTATACCGCCCTTGCCCTTTCGGAGGATATAAACTCCGCCGATATTGAAAAGCTTATAGATGAGGGCGTTCCCGTAATAGTCTGGGCAACGGTGGATATGAAGCCCTTTAACTACCGCAAACCGTCGGAATGGATAACGGACAGCGGAGAAACCTACTGCTGGTACGGCAACTCCCACACTCTGGTGCTTTGCGGCTACGACAATTCCTGCTATTACTTTATGGACCCCGGTGATAAGGAAGAAATAACGCTTTATATGAAAAGCGCGTTCCTTAACCGTTTCGAGGAGAACGGCTTTCAGGCGGTTGCGGTAAGAATAGGGGAGTGAGCCTTAGCCGTTGAAGGTGAAAGCTATCTGCCATGCAAGAAAAATATATGCAAGGTCAAT
>JBJEQL010000273.1:0-9114 GCA_051881735.1 Oscillospiraceae bacterium | reverse complement strand
ATTCGGCTCCCGAAAGTCAAGTTAAATTCGGAGTTGTCCAAAAGTTGTCCAAGACGCAAAATCTAATATAAAAATAACCTCTCCAATGACGCATCTAAGCCATTTGAGAGGTTATTTAAGTTGGTCGGAGTGACGGGACTTGAACCCACGGCCTCTACCACCCCAAGGTAGCGCGCTACCAATCTGCGCCACACCCCGACGACTTATTTATTATACCTCTTTTCAACATATTTGTCAAGGGCTTTTGTAAAAAAACTTGAAAAAAATAAAAAAACTGCCTTTGCATGAAAAAGCCACGCAAAGGCATTGCATTTGAGAGATCAACCCTCGTATTCGACGATTTTAACGGATTCCATCTGGACCTGCTTTAAAGGCTTATCGTTTTCATCAGTTTCAACGTTTCCAAGCTCACGAACTATGTCAAGTCCCTCGAAAACCTGTCCAAAAACTGTGTAACCGCCGTCAAGGAAAGGTACGCCGCCCTTTTCGTTGTACATTTCAACAACGTTCGGAGCCCATGAATATGTTGAAGGATCATACTGCATCAGCTCTTCGCAGGTGTTCTGGAGATATCCTTCGGGAGTGTTTACAATATAGAACTGGCTGCCGTTTGTGGATGTCGCACCGCTGTTTGCGTAAGCCACCGCACCGCTGAAGTGATAAAGTCCCTCGGGGATGCCGCCGTCAAAGCTATCTCCCCAGATGCTCTTACCGCCTGTTCCGTTGCCTTTGGGGTCGCCGCCCTGTATCATGAAGTCACTAATAATACGGTGGAAAATAAGTTCATCATAATATCCCATATCAGCAAGTCCGGTGAAGTTTTCAACGCCTTTTGAAGCAACTTCCGGGAAAAGCTTGATCTTGATCTCGCCGTAATCCTTGACGGTGATAACGGCTATCTTCTCGCCGATCTCAGGCATTTCAAAGTTGTGTATAACTGCATCCTCTGCATTATTTGCAGCCGCAGCGCTGTCATTACCCGTAATTGCATTCACAATTGAATTTTCATCATCAACTGTGCTTGTACCCTTGCATCCGCTGAGCAGGAGAGCTGCGCTCATTGCAGCAGCTAAAAGCAAGGCTGTTTTTTTAGATCTGAACATCGAAATTCTCCTTTTACATAAAGATTGCATTTACTGTGATATCACCCTGAACATTGGTGAATGTTCCGTCCCAGCCGATAAAGGTTCTTCCAAGGCTGTCTGTGGTAGGATTGATAGGAACGGAAGCGGTTTCTCCCTTTTTGACCTTGACAGGATACTGAATTCCTTCAACAACGAATGTTACGGTGTATTCAGGAGAAGCAAACATTGCTGTTATGGTCATATCCGAAGTAACGTTGAGGAGTGACTTATCCCAGCCGATAAATTCATTGCCTTGTGCGTCAACAGTAGGAGTAACAGGTGCGATCGCATTTCCGCCGGCTTCAACAATTACGGGGTAGGGGATGCCGCCGACCATGAATGTTACGGTATACTGTGTTGCTGTGTTCGGCTGAAGGATAGCTGTGATCGTGATGTCGGAATATATCGCTGAATAATCCTTATCCCAACCCATGAAGGTGTAGCCTTCAATGTTGAGTGTGCTTGGAAGCGGTGCAGCTTCACCGTCTTTAACGGTTACAGTCGTTTCACGCTCTCCGATAACGATCGTAACGTTGTGATAGATCTCTCCGTTCTCTTCGTTAGTTCCGTTGTTTTGGAAAAGTGCTGTGATAACAGTATCTTCGGTGATGTTGTCGTAAGGTTTATCCCAGCCGATGAAGGTCATTCCGCTTATCTCAGGGTCAGCAGGCATATCCGCAGCTTCACCGTGAGCAACCTCCTGAACTATCTCTTCAAGACCGATAATGATAGTAACGGTATGAGTTGTATTTTCATTATCAATATCATCAACGGGTTCTTCTTCCATTGAATCAGCTGTTGTCGAAGTTGTCCGGTTTGCTGTGGTTGTTGTGGTTGTTGTGGTTGTTGTCTGTGGCGAATTTGAAGTTGTTGTTTGAGGCTTTGTAGTATTATTGCCCGGAAGAGTGATCTCATGGTTGGGCTCATCGGTAACAAGTTCGATAGTTGTTGTTTCGATAGGTTCTGCTGTCTGGATGATCTCGGAACTGCTGATAGGTGTTTCTTCGTAAGGTTCTCCGTCCGAAACAGCGTCATAAGCGGCTTTGAGCTCATCTGTTGTGTAGGTGAAATTCTCATTAAGCTGGCTTATAGTGATAAGATTTTTAAGATCCTTTGCTGTAAGGTCTGTAAGTGGGAACTGGATATTCAGATAGGAGAAAACGGGGCCAAGATCGTTGGTCGTCACTCGTCCTGCAAGCTTTTCGGCAAGGAATTCAGGAGTGTTTACCGCATTACCCTGAACATCGTAAAGCTGTATCTTGGCATTTCCCATGAAGGCATAAACATCGGTATATGAGTTGAATTCTTCTGTGAGCCATGCGACTTTGCTGACTGTTCCTGAGGGATAAATTTTTGCATCTGCAGTGCGGATGTTGATCTGTGCCTTTTTCAGTTCCGTAAAATTGCAAAGTACAGATCCACGGTTAAGAAGCAGTTCGCCGCCGTCTTTGTTTTTGGGTTCGGCAGTAATAACGACCTGAGTGTTTTCGGAAAGCACCATGTAAATATCGTCTGCATTTTTCTTGGCTTTATACACGATCTTGCAGCTTGCACCCTCACCGACGGTGATGATGTCACCCTCTTTGAGTGCGTCGCCCGAATTGGTGTCAACGGCTTCATCGGCTGAGGTTATTCCAACAGTACCGTTTGCTTCGGTTATGTAAAGGCCTGCGCCCCCGATGCCGCCGCATATAACGATTATAACAGCAATAACCGCTATCAATGCGAGCGAACCGGTAATTACCGGAATTAGTGGAATGTTAAGTTTTTTCATTTTATACTTCCTTTCGGTCAATGTTCAAATTCGGAATTTTCTTCTTCCATTCTGTTCAGGTCGTAATCGTCAAAATATTCGTCAATGTCATATTCATCCCATGAATCCGGATCAGTATTGGGCATCTGCCACCATTTCGGACCGGGGAATGTTGTATATATATGCGTTTCAAGCGTTGTGCCCGGAACGATCTGCGGCTTGGATTCTGTTGCCTTAGTTTCGATCGTTGCAGGAGATGTGACAGCAGTTTCGCGTGAAGTGGTTTCAGTCGGTGCGGCAGTAGTTGTTTCTTCTGTTGCAGCTTCGGTTGAAACTGACACGGTTTCGGTAACCGCCTCACGCTGGCTCACAGCACGGAAAGCCGAATTAAGCTCTTCAAGACTGTATGCGAGCGTTTTTTCGCCGCTTATCCGTATAAGTTCTTTTATCGTGATCTCTTTTAGGTCATATATATTGATATCATAGTTCAGATAACCATATTGTGCAAAGCTGTCGGCGGATATCATTTCTGCACTTGTGCGTTCGGTGAGGAGCATAGGTTCGTCAACTTTTTCTCCGTCTGTTCCGTAAAGCTGCAGCATAACTTGTCCGTCAAAATTTTGAACATGGGTAAGCATGACATTTTCGTAGCCCATGTATTTTTCTTCGAAATTGAATTCGGTGCGGAAAACCGTCCCTCTGACGCCGACAGCAGCGTTCGGGGTAAGCACACGGAACTTTTCGTTCTTTTTCAGCGGCTTGTTCAGCTGGCAGGTAACTGCTCCGCCTGCAATATTGACGGAAACCTCACCCTTGTCGGATATGCCTGTGTAGAAAACATAAACTGCGCTGTTCGGTTCAACGGAAATTAATTTATCTTCGTCAATACGCACCCGAACAGTTCCGTTTTCGGCTGTGTTGATAACATCGCCGCTTTGCAGTTTGGTTCTCTTGTTGGCGTAGAACTGTTTTTCGCCTCGTATTATCACAACATCGCCGCTGATCTCGCTTATCGTAAGGGTTCTCGTTGTTTCTCCGCCGTAAGCAATGCTCAGCGCAGTTGCTCCGATTATAACGACGATAAGTGCAGCTATTGCAATTAAGATTATTTTCAAGTTATCATGGATAAATTCATCGAATTTCATTCTTTGGCATCACCACGTTTTTGTATGTAAAATTGAGTGTACTGTCCGTTTTATTTAGGACAAAACTTTATTTATTATATCATATTTCTGCAAATTAGTCAAATTTTTTGAATTGGATTTTATTCATATCATAAAGCACATAAAAAAATCCAATGTTATGACAAAAAGAATACTTTTATTGCGGCAGAAACGAGCGGAAGGATAATAAGAATTCCTATGATAATAAAAATGTACGGGCGTATTTTCCCTTTTTTATTCGGCTTGCGTATGTCGTTTATTCCGAATACAATAAACGCTGCCCCTCCGATAAGCGGCACACCTATAACCAAAATTATTACAATAAGAATTACAAAAAGCATTGATGTGAATGCCATAATATCCCCTTGTTATGCTGCTGTTTACGTTGTACCATACTGTCTTTTTTCTTTCAAATAAAAGGGCGCACGTTGACCTGTGCGCCCCTATTTATTTTATAATTGATCTTATCTGTCGTTAAAGATCTGGAAAAGTGCGGAATAATCATCGATAGCGCTGTTTGCTTTCTGTTCCGGAGCAGCCTGTTCAGCAGGAGCAGCTTCTTCAGCGGGAACAGCGTCGGGGTTGTCCATTCCGTTAAAGCCTGCGGCAATAACGGTGATGTTCATCTCATCCTGGAGATTTTCATCGAACGATGTACCGAAGATCATGCTTACGTTAGGATCTGCAGCGTCGGAGATAAGCTTTGTAGCCATATCAACATCGGATGCAAGGATATCTTCGGACATAACGATGTTAACAAGCAATCTTGTAGCGCCGCTGATCGATGTTTCGAGAAGCGGAGAAGTGATAACTGCATTTGCAGCTTCCTGAGCCTTGTCCTTGCCCGAGCCGTGACCGATAGCCATGTGTGCATAACCTGCATTTTTCATGGTTGTTTCAACATCGGCGAAGTCAAGGTTGATCATTCCTTCAACTGTGATGAGTTCGGCAATGGACTTAACACCTGTTTTGAGGATATCATCAGCCATTGCGAAGGATTCTTTCATTGTAAGAGGCTTGTCCGAGCCGACAAGAAGCTTTTCGTTAGGAATAACGATAAGGGAGTCAACGTGTTTCTTGAGTTCTTCAATGCCCTTTTCAGCCTGTATCATCTTAGCCTTCTGTTCAAAGTTGAACGGCTTTGTAACAACGGCTACTGTAAGTATATCAAGTTCCTGAGCGATCTCTGCAACGACCGGAGCAGCACCTGTACCTGTTCCGCCGCCCATACCGGCTGCGATAAACACCATCTGTGCGCCCTTGAGAGCAGCAGCGATCTCTTCTTTATTTTCCTGAGCGGAACGTTCTCCGACTTCCGGCTTGTTTCCTGCGCCTCTGCCTCGTGTGAGCTTCTCACCGATCTGGACCTTGTGGGAAGCCTTTGAGGAATGGAGTGCTTTTGCATCGGTGTTGACAGCGATATAGTCAACGTCCTTAATTCCTGCAACAACCATGCAGTTAAGAGCGTTTCCGCCGCCTCCGCCGACACCTACAACTTTTATGTTGACATCGGGCTCAAACATATCATTTTCATTATCAAGAACAAAACCGCCCATGCTTAAACTTCCTCCTATATAAATAAAGCTGATAACAGTATATGAATTTACACATTAATACAATATACATTTTATCATATTTTACACATCATTGCAAGTGTTTTTTTCAAAAATTCTAAATAATTTGAATATTTTATTTTAAACAAGACTTATTCAAAATGAACAATATCAGAATTGGTCTTTTCGGGTTCGTTTTTTTCGTTGTTACTTTCTTCTGTTTCCGTTGCAGTCTGTGCTGCAAGGTTGTTCTGATAGGTTATCTCGTTCTGTTCAATCCCAGCCTTGTCGATGAATGAAGCGCCGCCCGAGAGCATACGCAGCGTACCCTCTGTTTTCTTTCCGATCTTGTCTTTTAATATGCCGGAAGCGAGCTTAATCTTATAGTCAAGCTCGGTTACTGCGCCGAATTCAACTGTGATACGTCCGTCATAAACGCAGCTTATGTTGTGGTGGTCGGTCATATCGAAGCTGTTTGCCAACCCAGAGAAGGCAGTTTTCGCAACATCGACAAGACGGTAAAAAATCTCTGTGCGGTTCTCTTTAGTGCATTCAAAATGTGAACCTATGGTCGGGATAGGCGTGGTTTCACCGTCATCTTCCTCTGCGGCTTCATCCTTTTCGGTTGCTGATGTTACAGCAGAGCTTGTTTCGGAAATCTCATCGGTTTCCTCCCATTCTTCTTTTATGGGTGAGGTCCTTGCTCCGTAGATAACGACTGTGTCGGGGAAAGGTTCTTCGGCAGTTTTAAGGACTTTGCCGCTCTCGCTCAAAAGGCAGAAACCGTCCTCGTATTCGGCGCTGACAGCTTCACGGCAAGGCTTTACCGTTATTTCAACGCCGGAGGGGAAGGAACGTTTCAGTTCGGCTGTTTCTATGTAAATAAGAGAGTTTTCGATCTTCTCGGCAGCTTTGGCCATATTTGTCCTGATAAGGTTATTGCCGCTTTTGATCCCAGAGGCCGCACAGATCTCCTCTGCGGTATAGATCGAACTGCCTTTAACGGTAACTGTTGTTATCTTAAAGAACACGGTCGTCGAAAGTATTACGAAAATTATAATGGCGATCAGCGCAGCAGCGCCAAAGTAACCGCTTTTTGAACTTCTGTTGGCCAAGGATGATCCTCCTCTCTTTGGTTTTTCCTATATTCTTTTTATATCCGCACCGACGCTTTGCAGTACGTTCTCTATTTCCTCATAACCACGGTCAATATAGTTCAGACCGGAGATCTCGGTCACTCCCTCGGCACAAAGCGCTGCGGCAACAAGACCTGCGCCGCCACGAAGATCTGGAGCGGAAACCTTTGCACCGTAAAGCTTTTTTACGCCCTCAACAACGGCAACTTTTCCCTCTGCACGGATATTTGCACCCATCCTGCGCAGTTCTTCCGCATGGCGGTAGCGGTTTTCAAATATATTTTCAACAAAAACCGTAGTTCCCTGCGCAATGCAAGCCGCAGACATTACGAACGCCTGACAATCGGTGGGAAATCCGGGGTAAACCATTGTCCTTATTATATCAATTGAGTGAAGAGGATATTTTGCACCGAAGCAAATCATGTTTTCCGTGCAGCCAACATTGCAGCCAAGCTGTTCAAATACGGAAAGCACCGAATCAAGATGCCTCGGGTTACATTCTTTAACTATTATTTCTCCGCCTGCGCAGGCAGTGCAGGCAAGATAAGTCGCAGCTGCGATCCTGTCGGGCATGATAGTAAAATCGCAGCCGAAAAGCTCTTTTTTACCGTTTATGATTATTGTTCCGCCGCCTGCGCCCTTTATATCTGCGCCGCAGAGGTTGAGAAATTCGGCAAGACAGGATATTTCAGGTTCACGGGCAGCGTTTGTTATCTCCGTCCTGCCATCTGCAAGAACCGCCGCAAGGATGATATTCTCCGTTGCGCCGACAGAGGGGAACGACAGCGATATTTTAGCGCCTTTCAGTTTTTTTTCGCAGCGGCATTCGATCTCGCCGTGCTGTTCAATGACGGTCACGCCCATTTTTCTAAGAGCGTTTATATGTATATCAATAGGACGCTGCCCGATATCGCAGCCACCCGGTAAAGATATCCTGCAGCCGCCTGTTCTTCCGACGAGTGCGCCGAGAAAGAATATTGACGAGCGCATTTCACGCATGAGCTTGTCGGGGATATCGGCGGACGATAATGCGTCCGTGTTTACGCAAAGTGTGTTTTGTGAGTCGCCGTCAAAGCCGGCGCTGCATCCGAGCGAGGAAAGTATCCGCATCGCCGAATACACGTCCGAAAGACGGGGGCAGTTATGCAGCGTGATATCGCCTTTGCAGAGAATTGATGCGGCAAGTATCGGCAGAACTGCATTTTTGGCGCCCTGAACTGTTATCTCTCCGCTCAGTCGGTTTCCTCCGTTTATGATAAGCTTCTGCATAACATTTCTCCTTTTCTGCTTTTTGGTTTATATTATGCAAAAAAGGAAAAACTGTTAAAATGTATTACTTTTTTATAAGTTCGTCAAGAGCCTTGAAAACTCTTTCGGGAGTGTCGGTGACATAGAGCGAAGCCGCACGCTGAGCAAAGCGGTTAAGTCGTTCTTTGTCACGGTAAAGGTCGCTGACGTTGTCGATAAGAACCTGTCCGTTGAGATTTTTCTCTTCAATAACGATTGCGGCACCTGCTTTGCCAAGAACCATAGCGTTATGATACTGGTGATTTCCTGCAACGTTCGGAGAGGGGATAAGTATCGACGCTCTGCCCATTGCTTCAAGCTCGGATAGAGCGTTTGCACCTGAGCGGCTTATCACAAGGTCTGCTGCAGCCATGCAGACAGGCATATTGTCAATGTATTCCTTCGGACGGATACGGGTATTGTTTTCGTAGTCTACACCTCTTGCGGCAAGGTCGGGGAGAAATGTTTCTCTTCCCATTCCGCCGTAGCTGTGGATATGCGTGATAGGGACGTTGTTCTTGGTTTCCCATTCCATAAGCTCGGCAACAGTTTCGTTTATCCTGCCTGCGCCGAGGCTTCCTCCGGTCGAGAGTACGCATATATCGCCTTCGGGAATTCCAAGCTCACGCCTTGCAGCTTCTCTTGTCATTGCAGAAAATCCCTTACGCACGGGGAGTCCGGTGACGGTATAGGGGATATCCTTTTCGAGATATTCCATTGCTTCGGGAACGGTAAGCATTACAAGGTCGACCTTCTTGGAAAGCATTTTCGTTGTCATTCCCGGGAATGCGTTCTGTTCATGTATAGCAGTCTTGATGCCCATTTCAGCAGCCTTCAGCACGATAGGTCCGCTGACATAACCGCCTGTTCCGATAACAAGGTCGGGTTTGAATTCGTTTATGATCTGCTTTGAACGATGACCTGCTGTGGAAAGGTATGCAACGCTTCTGATGTTTCGTGCGATATTTTTAGGTGTAAGCTTGCGCTGAAAACCGCTGACCTTCATCGGAGCGTAGTTGAAGCCTGCCTTCGGGACAAGGCGTGATTCCATTCCGTTAGGCGTTCCGACATAGAGAAAATCCGTATCGGGATAATGTT
>JBJEQL010000272.1:0-2311 GCA_051881735.1 Oscillospiraceae bacterium | reverse complement strand
AGCTTATTGCGATAGCAACGGCATAATAAGGCAGACCGTTCATTCCGAAAAGCTCACAGCTAAGGATTATCGATGCAAACGGACAATTAGTTACGCCGCAGAATACCGAGATAAGACCTATCGCTGCGCCGAATGACGGATTAAGTCCGATAAGGCCGCCCAAAGCACAGCCGAGCGTTGAACCTACAAAAAAGCATGGAACGATCTCGCCGCCCTTAAAGCCGCACCCGAGAGTGAGCGCTGTAAACACTATTTTAAGCAAAAATGCGATCGGGTCAGCTTCTCCTGCAAATGCACGCTTTATAACGTCCATGCCTGCGCCGTTATAGTCGGTCGTTCCGAGAAGAACGGTGAGAACAGCAACGATAAGGCCGCCTGCGGCGATCCTTAAATAGGGGTTACTGATATATTTTGCGTAAATTTCGCCTGATTTATGTATAACGCTGCAAAAAAGAACGCTGACAAACGCACAGGCAATGCCGAGTACAACCACAAGAAGAAGCTGAACTGCGTTTTCCATTGCCAAAGCAGGAACTCCGCTTACGATAAAGCTTTCTGCTTCTGCACCGAGAGCCTTTGCGGTTATTGCGGCTGTAACGCCTGATATCATACACGGAACAAGCGCCGAATACTGTGCAGCGGCAACTATCGTTACCTCAACGGCAAAAACTGCCGAAGCGATAGGCGTTCCGAAAAGTGCCGCAAAACCTGCGCTCATGCCGCACATTATAAGTATCGAACCATCATGCTCGTCCATTTTGAACAGCTTTTTCAGCGGTGAAACGAACGCTCCGCCTATCTGTAAAGCAGCACCCTCACGTCCTGCAGAACCACCGAAGATATGCGTTATAAACGTTGCAAGGAAAATCAGCGGTGCCTGACGGAACTTAACTTCCGACTCCGCTCTTGCGGCTAAGATAATGGTATTCGTACCTTTATCATTGGTCATCTTTGTGATGTTATAAACAAAAACGAGCAGCAGACCTGCAACGGGCAGCAGGAATATCATAAATGTATGCTCGGTACGGAATTCAGTTGCAAAGGTGAGTGCTTTTCCGAACAATGCGCCAACTGCGCCTACTGCAAGGCCTACAATAACAGCAGGAATGAACCATTTTGCAAATGCGAGGGCAATTTTTCCGTAATTACTTTCCGTCATGATCTCTTTAAACGATTTTTTCTCTTTCTTTTCCATAAAAACTCCAACAATTCCATTTTTTAAGATAAGATCAACAGCAGCTCACGAAGAAGCTTGCAGCAGAGTGCTGTCGATATTCCGCTCGGGTCATAGGGCGGTGAAAGCTCGTTCATATCCGCACCGACAATGTTCAGACCCTTCATTTTCATAAGTGCGCCGAGCAGCTCGGTGTATCTTGCACCGCCTGCTTCGGGCGTTCCCGTTCCGGGGAATTCGGACGGGTCAAGAACGTCCATATCTATTGTAAGATAAACGTTTTTACCCTCGAGTGCCTTTACCATGCTGTCAATTCCGCTCAGGTCGAACGGATTCATAACAGTATGTTCCTTTGCAAAGGCGAATTCCGTGCGCTCTCCGCTTCTTATGCCGTGCTGATAGATATGTTTTTCGCCGACAAGCTCATAGCAGCGGCGCATTACACAGGCATGGGAATTCTTTACACCGAGATAGTCATCTCGAAGATCGGCGTGAGCGTCAAACTGGACGATATAGAGGTCGTCATACTTTTCCTTTACGGCTCTGACTGCACCGAGAGTTACAAGGTGTTCTCCGCCAAGCATAAGCGGCATTTTTCCGTCATTGAGAATTTCTCTTGTCAGCTCGGTTATCTGTTCAAGAGCCAGGTCGGACGAACCGATGCAAAGCTCAATATCCCCTGCGTCGTAATATGTATAGTCGGTAAGGTCCTTGTCCTGATAGGGCGAATAGGTTTCGATTCCGTAACTTTCCTGACGGATAGCCTTTGCGCCGAAGCGTGTGCCTGGACGGTAGGAAGTCGTGCTGTCGAACGGTGCGCCGAAGATCACAATTTTTGAATCGGCATACTCACCGTCACAAGCGATAAAAGCGTTTCTTTCAAACTGCATTGTCAAGAAGCTCCTTTACATAGTTTGGTATTGCGAACGAGCCTTTGTGAAGCTCGGTGTTGTAGTATCTTGTTTTTATGCCGAGGCTGTTCCATTTATCGGCGTCAAAGTCAAGCGGTGCGATATTCTTTGAAGCAAAGCCGAAGAGCCAATGTCCCGAGGGATATGTCGGTATATGCGCCTGATACACTCCGCAAATCGGGAAAAGCTCACGGATTCGCTTGTGCGCACGCTGCATAGCCTTTGC
>JBJEQL010000271.1:0-9129 GCA_051881735.1 Oscillospiraceae bacterium | reverse complement strand
ATTATCTCGTTAAGGAATGTACCGCTGCCTGTTGTGTAAAGGTAAGGAGCTGCGCTTATTTCAAAGTAAACCGACTTCTTTTCGGTAATATTCGCAGCCTTTGATGAAATGTCGTATATACAGTTGTCAATGGCATATAAAAGTTCATCACCCATCTCCTCTGTGCGTGTATATGCAGCGAGAAATGCGATATCGTCCTTTATGCCGTCAAGTGACTCGGCTGACGGAATATAAATAACATTAGTTCCTGCTTCTTTAAGTTCAGCATAAGGATCAGCCGCACCTGTGTCGGAAATGCCGTTGATGATGATAACATCGGGAGCAAGAGCAACAAGCTCCTCGGTGTTGAGGTTGTAGAAATCGAGTGTGCATACGGCAGGGTCGATGCCATCAACATCAGCAGAGTAGATATCAGCCGCAATTATCTTGTCGGCAAGTCCAAGTCCTGCGAGTATCTCGGTAATGGACGGAGCGGCGGAAATAATGCTGCTGATCTCCTCGGGGATATCAACAAGGTTGCCCTCACGGTCGATAACGGAATCGTTTGCTGCTTCTTCGGCAGGGGTTTCTGCGGTTTCCACCTCAGTTTCGTTGATGACGGTTTCCTCAGCTTCGGTGATCTCGGAGGTGGTGATATCTCCGCCATCAGAGGTGTAATTTGCATTCCCGCAAGCTGTCATTGCAGCGGCAAGAATGCCTGCGAGTGCAAGTGATAAGAGCTTTGACTTTTTCATATAAAACCTTCCTTTCTTAAATGAAAAATGCTGCAAATTATTCCGCAAAAACGCAAAAATAACCGCAGCAAAGCAAGGAGTATTCTAACATCCGAAAAAAATCAGACCGAAACCCCAAAACAATGCACAAGCGTAACTTATCAACCGTTCACTGCGGCGCGACGCTCACCTGCGGATAATCTGCATTTTGCAGACCAAATCGGACTTTGTGTATTTTTCATCGCAAATCCCGATCAACAGCCGGGTATTCCGACTTTGACTTACCTTTTTTCAAAGGATGAGCGCAGCCTTCCCACAGAAAAATCTGCAGTGACATATTTTGCGCCCACATTATCATTACGGCGGCAGGACCGTGCATAATACCGTTATTCAACCGCATATACGATTAAATGTTGGTACCGACTTCCCCGAACTGTATCAAGCATATACAAAAACTTGAAATAATGAGGATCTGTATATACTTTTGTGCAGCAATATTCAATTTATGCTAAGAGTATATCACCGTTTTACACTCTTGTCAACTAAAATTATTACATTTCAGAAAAAATTAAGAAATTTTAGCGTTTTGGGGTTTAAATTTGTAAAAAAGTATGATATAATATTTTTAATTGTTTGAAAGAATGATCTGAATAAGGAAAAGCAAATTTTGAAAGGACGAACCGCAGATGTCAAGAACCGAAAAGAATTTCTCCTTTTTTTCTGTGCTGGAGATAATATTGATAATCCTTCTTGCTGTAGTTATCGCAGCAATGATATTTATTGGCGTTGTTTTCCATAAGGACAACACAGCTACAAGTGTTTTCGGCTACAATTTCTATCTCACAAAAGCCGTTAATATGGAACCGAAGATACCGCAGAACACCGTTATTATCGCCAAAGAATCCGAGATAAACTCGGTCGAAGCAGGAAGCGTTATCCTTTGCAATATAGGCGAATATACCGTGCTTACAAGAGTCACGGAAGTTCAGGACGGTGCTTACATAGTCAAGTTCGACGCCGCACCCGATAACGAAACTTTCCGTGTGGAAAACTCTGCAGTCATTGCGAAAGCTGTATGGCAGTTTGAAACGTTCGGAGCGTTTCTTGATTTCGCAACAAGCACCAAGGGAATTATCATCGTGCTTATAATTCCTCTTTCGATAATAGTTATTGTACAGATAATACGCATAAGCAGGTTGAGAGAGCTTGAGCGTGAAGCTTCTTCGCTCGATGATATCGATGATGTTATCAGCTCACGCAAAAAGGAAGAGCCGCCTGCCGTGACTTTCACACAGCCGAAGTTTACCGAGGATATCACAGGACAGCTTCCGTTACAGCGCCCCGAAAAAAAGGAACAGCCGGAATCTCCGCTTGTTATAAGACGTCCGCGCAGCCGTGATTTTGACTTTGACGAGGAAGATTCACGCCCGAAGTCACGTCTTACGGTTGACAGCAACGGCAGAGCGGATTTTACAGCCGTTGAGAAAAAGCCCGAACCGATACCCGAAAATGAATCTCCGAATGAACGTCTTGAACGTATCTACGGAGTGCCGAAGCAGACTTCAACTGTCAGCGCTTCCGCAAAAGCTTCGTCCGGCAGCGAGCCTGCATTTGCTGCTGCTCCCACAAGAATAAGCACTGATGCTATCCGTGAATCGGAAAGCGAAAGGGTAGTGTTCACTCCGCATCTCAGCAACGTTATCCCCGATAGCCTTGCGAATATTCAGGAAGAAGCCGCTGCACCAAGATCGGGCTTTGAAAACAGCGTCCGCAATTATTTTGATAAAACGGAAAAGCCTTCTCCTGCTGTTACGGAAAAAACGACACCCGAAACTGTTTCCACTATTCCCGAAAACGCCGTTGTTCCAAAGGAGAATATCGCTCCCGTCAAAAAGAAGAAGAGCAGCAAAACGCTTGAAGAGCTTATGAGCATCATTGACGCTGAGGAAACCAAGCTTAAAAAATAATTCGGGAGCCTTAAAATGGTCTTTTCAAATCTTGTTTTTATATATGTGTTCCTGCCGCTCTGCCTCGGAGCATATTACGCCCTGCAGTCGGCAAAGGCACGAAACGTTGTCCTCGCGGTGTTTTCACTTGCATTTTATGCTTGGGGAGAACCTGTGTGGGTGCTGCTGCTTATTTTCAGCGCAGTAGTGGATTACTTAAACGGACTTTTTATCGAGAAATGCCGCATACGAAAGCATGGATGTCCGGTACTCGGTGTTATCTGTTCGCTTGTTGTCAATCTCGGAATACTTTTTATATTTAAATACAGCGCATTTTTTATCCACCAGATAAATCTGTTTTTCGGACTTTCGCTGAATGAACCGACTTTCTCATTGCCGATAGGAATTTCATTCTATACGTTCCAGACTATATCCTATACGGTCGATGTTTATCGAGGAAAGGTCAAGGTCCAGCATTCGTTCCTTAACTTCCTGCTGTATGTTTCTATGTTCTTCCAGCTTGTCGCAGGACCAATCGTCCGCTATGAAAGCGTCGCCGAAGAGATAGACGAGCGCAGAGCAACGGCGGAGGACTTCAATTCGGGAATAGTACGTTTTATATGCGGACTTGCAAAAAAGGTGATCATCGCAAACAGCGTGGGTCAGCTTGCAGCGAATTCGCTTACATTTGAAGGTGCGCCTGCGTCCGTTGCAGCGGCATGGTTCGGCGTAGTAATGTTTGCACTTCAGATATACTTTGACTTTTCGGGTTATTCCGATATGGCTATCGGACTCGGAAGAATGTTCGGATTTCACTTCCCCGAAAACTTCAATTATCCGTATATCTCACGCTCGGCGACCGAATTCTGGCGCAGATGGCATATCTCGCTTGGTTCGTTCTTCCGTGATTATGTGTATATTCCGCTCGGCGGCAACAGAAAGCATCAGATCTTCAACCTTGCAGTTGTGTGGTTCCTTACGGGATTATGGCACGGCGCAAGCTGGAACTTCATTATCTGGGGCGTAGGCTTCGGAGTGCTGATAATCCTTGAAAAGCTGTTTATGCTTAAAGTATTTGATAAGCTTCCGAAGTTTTTCTCGCATATTTATGCGCTGTTTTTTATTCTTATCGGCTGGACGGTGTTCTACTTCACCGACCTTGGTCAGCTCGGAGCCTGCCTCGGTGCAATGTTCGGTGTAGGAAATACCCCACTTTATGACGAAGTCACGAAATCGGCTTTCCTCGGAAATCTATATCTCATCATTGCGTCATTGCTGCTCTCTATGCCGATATCACGCCTGCTCGATGAACGCCTGAATACTGCCGAGCGCAGATCGGGAGGTGCTCTTGCAGTTATAGGAACGCTTCGGACGGTGCTTTGCATTGGATTGCTTGCATTATCATCGGTAATGCTTGTAGGTCAGACCTATAATCCGTTCCTTTATTTCCGATTCTGATAGGATTAACCTTGACTTTACAGACCCTTGATTGATTTTCATAGTTAACAGAGTTACTATTTACAAAAATGACGGAGGTAATTTCTATGAAAAAAATCATTCTCGTCGCAGTTTCCTTAATAATGGTGCTTTGCTGCCTTTGTTCCTGCGGAGAAGCAAAGACGGCTGATATCACTTCTTCGTGGAAGTTAGAGTCTATGACGCTGAATGGAAAGACGGATTCCGATACGCTTCTCTCCCTTGACCCGAAAGCACCTAAGTTTTCCTGCAAAGACGGAAAGAACGTTATCTTTTCGCTCAACGGAAAAACTCATAACGGAACCCTTACCGAAAGCGGCGGCGTTTATTTCATTGATTATGATGACACCTACAAGACTATGGAGGCAAGGATATCGGGAGATAAGCTTATCATAAAATTGAAGGATTCGGATAAAATGGAGCTTGTTTTTAAGTTAAGTTAAAATAAAAGTTTGCGGAGGAAAAATTATGGCAATGTGGAACCCTTGGAGAGGCTGTAAAAAATGCAGCGATGGCTGTCTGCATTGCTATATCCATAAAGGCGATGCAAAACGAGGCGTTGATACAGGAAACATCATAAAAACCAAAGATTTCGGTAAGCCTGTTGAGCAATTGAAAAAAGGCGGTTATAAAATGAAATCGGGTATCGTCTACACCTGCTTTTCAACAGATTTCCTTATCGAAGATGCCGATGAATGGCGCAGAGAATGTTGGCGTATGATAAAGGAAAGAAGTGACTGCACCTTTCTGTTCCTTACAAAACGCATTGAAAGGTTTATGGATTGCATTCCCGACGACTGGGGCGACGGCTATGAAAATGTAGTAGTTTGCTGTACAGTTGAGAATCAGAAAAACGCCGATAAAAAACTTGGCATATTCAGCAAGCTGCCGATAAAGCATAAATGCATAACCGCACAACCATTAATTGAGCGAATAAATATAGAACCCTACCTTGACGGTGTGGAGCTTGTTGTTGTGGGAGGAGAGTCCGACCGTGATGCAAGACCGCTTGATTATTCATGGGTGCTTGATATCCGTGAACAATGTATCCGCAAGAAGGTTTCCTTTGAGTTCAGACAATGCGGAACGCATTTCATCAAGGACGGAAAGCAGTATAAGCTTCAGACAAAAGATCTTTGCAGTCAGGCGAAAAAGGCTGATATAAATTTGAATTTTTAAATTGATTTTAAGAATTGTAGGGGATGGGTTCCCCGTTCCGATCATTATGGCATATACCGATTGAAATGTTTTTATAGATCCGAAAGGGAAGCACAAAAGATGAGTTCAAAAGATAACCGTTCTCTTGAAGAGAGAATACAAGCCGCTCAAGCGTACAAGAAGAACGCCAAACGGTACAATATAATAAGTGCTGTTGTTATCTCGGCTGTTGTTGCCGTGACCGCTGTGCTGCTCGGAGTTTTGCCCAGACCGAAAACCTCTGAGCTGGAAAAGCGTGAACTTACGCCGATGCCCGAGTTTTCGGTGGAAGCTCTTATCAGCGGAGATTTTTTCAGCGGAATAGCCGACCATTTCTCCGATACCGTTCCATATCGTGAGCAGCTTGTCGTGTTGAATTCACGCATAAAAAAAGCTATGGGTATAAGTGCTCCGACATTCTATGGCGCAGTAGATATCGTTGCAGATGATGAGGGAAACTCGCTTGAAGAGATACCCGAACAGATTGTGCTTCCGCAGACCGAACCTGTGCAGCAGACTGCTATTCCCGATCAGAACGCCGAAGCTCCTGATGTTTCCGAAACGGTAACATCGGAAACAACGCAGTCGGAAACGACCGGAATTGCCGATTTCTCCAATAACGGCATTGTTGTTGACGGTGTAAAAATGTATGGCGATGACGCAGGCGTAATGCTTTTTGGCGGCAATAAAAAACAGGGCGCACGGTATGCCGATATAATCAATCAGTATAAAGCCGCTCTTGGAGATGTCAACGTCTATAATATGGTAGTTCCGACCTCGGTAGAGTTCTATCTGCCGAAAAAATACAGCAAATATTCATCATCGGAAAAGGATGCCATCGACTATATTTACAGCTGCCTTTCACCCGATGTTATAACGGTGGACGCTTATTCAAAGATCGCCGAGCATACTGACGAATATATCTACCTCAGAACCGATCACCATTGGGCACCGCTTGGCGCATATTATGCATATACAGCCTTTGCAGAAACGCTCGGAATGGACTATCATCCGATAGAGGACTATACCGAAAAGGTCAAGGAAGGCTTTGTCGGCTCACTTTATGGCTACACAAACGATATCACCCTCGCAAATGCCCCCGAGCAGTTCCATTATTTCCTGCCGCCCGATGTCACCTATTCGGTGCAGACATATTATTACGATACGCTTGCTCCGCAAGGTTATGGCGCACTTTTCCATGAGTATGTCGAGGGCGGAAATTGCTACGGAATGTTCCTCGGCGCAGATGCTATCCATACGAAGGTAACAACAAGCACCAACAACGGCAGAAAGATCGTCGTTTTCAAGGAATCTTACGGAAATGCGTTTGTTCCGTTCCTCGTCAATAATTTTGAAGAGATATACGTCATAGATATACGTTATTTTGGAAGAAATGCAGTCGATTATATAAAAGAGATCGGCGCAACGGACGTACTTTTCATAAATAACTGCTTTGCAGCGAATACCTCCTCGCTTATAAAGCATATCGAAGACCTTTTCAGTTCACCGACAGGCTCGGTTGTAACAACAGTAACGGAAAGCGAAACAACGGTTCCGGAAGAGCAGACCTCAACAAGCAAAAAGAAGAAAAAAACTGTAACCGAAACAGCGGAAGCTAACGTAAAAACGGAAGAAAACGCTGTAACCACAGCTCCGCCGAAGCAGGAGCCCGAAAGCGTTACCGTAACTGTCGAAAGCTGAAGTGCAGAGGTGTTAAACATGATTATCGAAACAGAAAGACTGCTCCTGCGCCCTTTTATTGAAAGCGATGCAGAAGACGTATTGGAATATTTGGGAGAACCGGCGGTAAATTGTTTTGCCGGCATGAAACTGAACTCTCTTGAGGAAGCCAAATCAGAAATGAAAAAACGTGAGAGTGAAACCGAATATTATTTTGCCATAGTTTTGAAATCTGACGGTAAGGTGATTGGGGAGATAGAAGCCTATCCTGAGCACAGCGAACCGCACGACACAGCTTCGCCGCTTGATACGTTCAGCCCGTGCTGGATGCTTAACAATGCTTATCAGGGAAAAGGCTATGCGTATGAAGCGGCTCATGCTTTCTTTGATTATTTATTCCATGAGAAAGGCGCAAGGCGGATATATGCATATACCGAGGATTATAATCTGTCGAGCCAGCACCTTTGTGAGAAATTAGGTATGCGCCGTGAAGGAGTTTTCCAGGAGTTTGTTTCCTTTGTCAATAATCCGGACGGAACACCACGATATGAAAATACTGTGCAGTATGCAATTTTGAAAAAAGAATGGTCTTGAAAAGTTTTTTGACACGGATACTCAACCACTCGAGAAGAAACCAACTCTTCTCGAGTGGCTTTTTTATGTCTGTAATGCGTTTGAAACATAACATCTAATACTAATTCCAAACCAACCTATAGACAAATACTCAGATATAATAATCCAATTCTGCGTCAGACTCCCTTGACAGGCGGCAGCCTGCCTGCGGTCGTCTTCCTTGACTTGGAATATTCTATCTATCGTCTTTGTCTATAGAACGGTTTGGAATTAGTATAAAAATATTTTTGACAATATGTAAAATATACTTGACAAATTGTAAAAGATGTGGTATTATACAATTACCGGAGGTGATAGGGTGGCAAAGAATCTGAAACTGAAAGCCGCAAGAGCGGCACTCGATATGTCCCAGCAGACCCTTGCGGAAAAGGCAGGCGTATCAAGACAAACTATAAACGCTATCGAAAAAGGCGACTATAACCCTACGCTTAATCTGTGCATTGATATATGCAAGGCATTGGGAAAAACACTCGATGAAATATTCTGGGAGGGTGACTGATATGAAAGAAACAAAAAAAGAAAGAAATTATGTCGATGTTTTCAGCGATTACGGACTGGACGAACGCCAGCGCAGCGCAAGCAGCAATATCGGTTTCCGCTGCTTTCGTGAGCTTTATATAGTGACGTTGATAATTACAATTCTGTGGTACGCTGCCGACTGCTTCGTTGATGCGGAAATTCCTGTGGTTTTGGTCATAGGCAGCTATTTTGCGGCGTCGATAGTATGCTACTGTGTTTATGCTGTCCGTGCCGCAAAGGCAGGCGTTATAAACGGAATTACTGCGTTCTCATTCTCAACGATGAACCTTGCTGCTGCAATCTTCACGGCTTTTATTGCCCTTGTGTTTGGTTTGAGTGCCGCAGGTGTTCTCAGCATATCGGATAAAACATCAAACGCTGTTGTAATTGCCGTGTTCAGCGCAATGCTTTCCGCAGAGAATTTTGTGCTGTATTTTTGCGGCAGGAAGAACAACAAGGTGCTTGACGAGCAGAATAAGGAGGATGAAGAATGAATTTCTATGACGACAGCAACTCTTTATTTGAAGATGTTGACCTTGATGAAATGCAGAAAAACAAAAACTATGAGATAGGCTTCAAGCTTTTCCGAAACTTTCTCTATGTTGTGATATTTGCGGCATACTGTATTTTTGTTGTCAGCCGGGAGAATGTCGTTTCGGGCATAAGCGGAGCTTTGTTCATCGTTGCATGGATTTTTTATCTCATATATGCCGCAAGAGCCGCTAAAGAAGGCGTTATGAACATCAATTTCGCCAAGACGTACGAAAAAGGCTGGATAATAGCATTGTTTGTGTTTGTTACATTACTGTGGATAGTATTTCTGGCAAGCGGAATAGTTTCTTTGCGTTCCGGTTTGGCGTGGATAGTAATACTTATTTCAAACATATTATTAAGCGTGTTCGCAAAGAAGAATATGCGTGTGCTTGCAGAGCAGATAAAGGAGGAAGAATAATGGCTTACGATAA
>JBJEQL010000270.1:0-9136 GCA_051881735.1 Oscillospiraceae bacterium | reverse complement strand
GTGTCGTTGGAGAAAGAAGTTTAAGCGCTGCTCCGACGTTTTCATTATTCTCAAGGTCACCCAAACGGAGTATCTGACCTGTAATAGTTGTACCGATGTTTGCACCCATAATTACGCCGATAGCAGATGAAAGACGCAAAATACCTGCGTTAACGAGTCCGACAACTATTACAGTTGTTGCTGCGGAGCTTTGCACCGCTGCTGTAACGAGCGCACCGAGCAGAACGCTCTTAAAAACGTTATTTGATAATTTTTCAAGGACTTTTTCCATTCTTCCCGAAGAAAGCTTTTCCAGTCTTCCGCCGAGAATAGTCATACCGTAAATAAACAGCGCAATTCCGCCGACTGCTTTGATGAAAATGGTTAAATAATCAATTCCAGACATTTTGGTATCCTTCCCCAAAGTTAATTTTACTTTTCCTCTATGTAAACACTTTAATTATAACACAAGTTTCTTTAATAGGGTATAAATTTTCTGAAAAACATTATTTTCTGCTTTTTCAACATATTCCACAAGACTTTCCACATTGCTTTTTGAGCATTTTGCTGTTTCGCCATAAAAATCTGTATAATGCTGCAAATTAATTTTATTTCTATTGATTATTCTGCAATAATATAGTATAATTATAATAATTATTTTCAGATATAAAAAGGAAAAAGTATATGAAAAAATGGATTATCGGCAAACCGGACGAAAATGCTTCGGCGGCACTTTCAAGACAAACCAGTCTTTCTGCGCTTTGCTCGTCTGTGCTTGTATCAAGAGGAATAGATACCGTTCAAAAAGCTTGTGATTTTTTTAATTTCAAAAAAGACAACAGCTCGCCTGCACTTTCCGACCCGTTTCTTATCAAGGATATGAAAGCTGCTGCGGACGCAATTCTTGAAGCAGTTGACAATGGAGAGAATATATGCATTTACGGCGATTATGACTGTGACGGCATTACAGCTACAACCATTTTGTATTCATATCTTGAATGTCTTGGTGCAAATGTCAGCTATTACATAAATATGCGCTCAGACGGTTACGGATTATGCGAAAATGGCATAAGAAAGCTTGCCGATGACGGAGTTGACCTTATTGTATCGGTTGACAATGGAATATCCGCAATATCCGAAATAAAGCTTGCAAACGAACTTGGCATGAAAGTCGTTGTTACCGATCATCACCAGCCGGGGGAAGAGCTTCCCAACGCTTTGGCGGTCGTTGATCCGCACAGGAGCGACTGTCCCTCAACATTCAAGGACCTTTGCGGCTGTTCGGTTGCACTCAAGCTCATCGCAGCTATGGATGACGGCGATTACAGCGCAGCACTTGAACAGTTTTCTGACTTTGCGGCACTTGCAACGATAGCAGATGTTGTTCCGCTCACAGGCGAGAACCGTTTCATCGTAACAAACGGTCTGCATTATCTTAAAAACACAGAAAATCCGGGTCTGCAGTCGCTTATAAAAGTATCAGGCGCAAAAGACAGACTCTCTTCCGTTGATGTTTCATTCTCTCTCATTCCAAGAATAAACGCTTCTGGACGTTTCGGCTCCGCTTCCGATGCAGTTGAGCTTTTCCTCACGGACGATGAAGAACGTGCACAAGAGCTTGCAGATAAACTTGACCGTCTTAACAGCGAACGCAAGGCGGCGGAAGAAAGCATACTTGCTTCGATAGAAGAAAGAATCAAACGATCACCCGAGATCTTATATAACCGTGTGCTTGTTATCTACGGAGAAGGCTGGCATCACGGAGTTATCGGAATAGTTTGCACACGGCTTGTCGAAAGGTTCGGTAAACCCGTATTCCTGCTTTCCGATGACGGAGAAGAAGCAAGAGGTTCTGCACGTTCGGTAGAAGGCTTTTCGATCTATGAAGCGCTCTCGGCCTGCTCGGAATATTTAACGAAGTTCGGCGGTCATGTCGGCGCAGGCGGGTTTTCTCTTCACCAAGATGATATAGAAAAATTCAATGCAGCAATGCAGGAATACGCTGCACAGCGTTCCCCATCTTCTCCCGTTTACACTATACACGCAGACAAGATAATACTTCCGAACGAGATAACACCTGAAGCTATTGAATCGTTATCCTCACTTGAACCGTTCGGCGAATGCAGCCGTCAGCCGCTTTTCCTTATCCGAAAAGCTGTTCTTACAGAGATCATTCCGATTTCCGGCGGTTTAAGTACAAAGATAAAGATAAACTATGGCGGAACAATGCTGGAAGGACCTTTATTCGGAACAAAGACCGATGATTTCCTTTTTAGAAAAGGTGATACGCTCGACCTTGTGGCTGCATTTTATATCAATGTTTTCAACGGCAGGAAGAGCATAAACATTCGTATTTCCGACATACGCAGCAGCACAGTTTCACAGGTGAAATACTTTAACGCCAAGGCCGCTTATGAACAATTCAAAAGGGGCGAAGGCATTGAACCTGCACTTGCAAAACGAGCGCTGCCGACAAGAGATGATCTTATCATGATATACAGAACTATCGGAAAGTTCGGCATTATCTCATCGGACGAGCTGTTCGGAAGGCTTGACGACAACATTATCTCCTACTGCAAGCTCCGAATTGCTGTTGATATTTTTTCCGAACTCGGATTTATTGATTATGATATATGGAGTGACAGGATCAGCTTTATAAAAGATCCGCCGAAAGCGGCTATCGAAAGCTCAAAGATATATCAATCCGTTGCAGCCATTATAAACTATAGCAAGACATAAAAATAGACTGACAAAAGGAGGCGAGGGCAAAGCTTGAAGAGTTAGGAACGAACCCGCAGGCAGGCTTGCCGCCTGTCAAGGGTGAGTGACGACACTATTCAAGCTTTGCACCGCCGAACTTGTCAGGATATTTTTGTGGATTGCTATAAACCGTTTTTCGGTCAGAATAGGGTTTTTCCCTTTATATAAGTATTGAAAGGTCGATCATATATGACTAACAACAAGCAGGAAACTATCTGCACAATTGATATGATAATCCAGAAAATTCTTGACGAGGAGAAGCAGTATGACCTTAGCAAGATCATTTCCTCATACGAATTTGCGGCTAAGGCACATGCAAATCAGGTACGTTCTTCGGGCGAGCCTTACATTACGCATCCTCTTGCAGTAGCATATATTCTGCTCGAATTCGGCATGGACACCGATACTGTCTGCGCTGCGCTGCTGCATGATGTTGTTGAGGATACCGACGTTACGCTTGACGAGATAAAAAAGCTTTTCGGTCAGGATGTTGCGATGCTTGTTGACGGCGTTACAAAGCTCGGCAAGATACCACTTTTCACCAAAGAGGAGCAGCAGGCGGAAAATGTCCGCAAGATACTCCTTGCAATGTCGCAGGATATCCGTGTTATTATCATCAAGCTTTGCGACAGACTTCATAATATGCGTACATTACAGTACCGCCCTGCGGCAAAACAGCGCAACACGGCTCTTGAAACGATGAATATCTATGCGCCTATCGCAAACCGTCTTGGTATGAAAACGCTTAAAGATGAAATAGAGGACATCGCTTTCCGCTACCTTGACCCTTATGCATACAGCGAAATCGAACGTATGCTTGAAATACGCAGCGACAAGCGTGAAGCGTTCATCGAGTCTATCAAGGCTGAGATTTCCGAACGTTTCAAGGAAGAAAATTTCGGCAGCGAACCGCAGATAGACGGTCGTGTAAAGTCTATCTACGGCATATACAAAAAGGCGTTTCTTCAGGGCAAAAGCTTTGATGAAATTTACGACAAATATGCAGTACGAATCATTGTAAACAACGTTTCGGAATGTTACAATGCGCTCGGAATCATACATGATATGTTCCGTCCTATCCCAAACCGTTTCAAGGACTACATTGCAACGCCTAAGGCAAATATGTATCAGTCGCTGCACACGACTGTCATCGGCCGTGAGGGTATACCGTTTGAAGTTCAGATACGCACATGGGATATGCATCACACCGCTGAATACGGTATCGCTGCGCATTGGAAATACAAAGAGGGCATCAGCGGAAAGGACAAGCTTGAAAGCCGCCTTGCATGGATACGTCAGATCATCGAAGCACAGCAGGAAACCGATGATGTTGAAGAGATCGTGCGCACTATCAAGAGCGACCTTTCTCCCGAAGATATTTTTGCTTTCACACCGAAGGGTGACATGATATCTCTTCCCGTAGGTTCGACTATCGTTGACTTTGCTTATGCTATTCACACTCAGGTCGGAAACAAGATGAAAGGCGCAAAGGTTGACGGAAAGCTTGTTTCGCTCGACTATCAGCTTACAACGGGAGAAATTGTCGAGATAATCACGTCCAACGATGAAAACCACGCTCCGAACAGAGCATGGCTCGATATATGCCGCACAAACGAAGCAAAATCCAAGATACGCTCATGGTTCAAGAAGGAACGCCGTGAAGAAAACATTTCCAACGGCAGAATTGAACTTGAAAAAGAATTCAAGCGCAATCTTATCCATCTTACCGAAGACCAGTATCCTGAATTCCTTGCAGATGATATGAAACGTCACAACTGTTCTACTGTTGACGATTTTTACGCTGCTATCGGTTACGGCGGCATCATTCTTTCAAGAATAATGCAAAGACTTAAAGATAAATATCTTAAGTATTACGCACAGCCTGAAGCAGCCGAGCAGAAAAGCGCCTCACGCCCCGGCAAGAGCAGCTCAGGGGTTATTGTTGAGGGTGAGAGCAACATCATCGTTAAATTTGCGCAATGCTGCAATCCGCTTCCGGGTGATGATATTGTTGGATTTATCACAAAGGGTCATGGCGTTTCTATTCATAAGCAGGACTGTCCGACCTATGTTGCCGCAATGAAAGAACAAAGAGAACCCGAACGCTGGGTCGAAGCAAAGTGGGCGTCCGCAACAAGCAGCGACACAACATACAGAGTTACGCTTGACATTGTTGCAAAAGAGAACATTCTCATTATCGCTGACATTACAAAGCTTATGGCAGAGCTGCACATTCCGCTTACGAATATTTCAGTTACAATGCTCAAAAACGGAAACGCAAACGTTCTTGCGACGATAAATGCGGCAGGTGTTGCACAGCTTAACAACATCATTGCAAAGATACGCAAGCTGCCAGATGTTATAAGCGTTGACCGTACATTCAAAAACTGATAAGTTTAAAAAGGAGTACATCCGGGAATATGAAAACTGTAATGCTCAACACCGGAGGGATCTTCTGTACGAATTGTTATATCGTCATTTCAGATAACGGAAATGCTGCGCTTATCGATGCGCCTGCAAACGGCGCAAGAATACTTGACGAGATCAATAAAAACGGCGCATCGCTCAAAAAGATACTTCTCACTCACGGACATTGCGACCACATTGAGTCGGTTGCGTACCTTGCGGAAAAGACGGGTGCAGAGGTTTTTATCCACGAAGCCGATGAAAAGAAGCTTTCCGATGATTATCTTAATCTTTCCGAATATTTTTCGGATTATTATGAAAAACCTGTTGCACATTTTTGTGGCGCACACGCAGTTTCGGACGGTGATATTATCACGCTTGACGAGCTGGAATTCAAGGTGCTTCACACTCCCGGTCACACAAGCGGTTCGGTATGCTATATCTGCAAAGAAACGATGTTCAGCGGTGATACGCTTTTCAGAATGTCCGCAGGTCGGACGGATATGCCCGACGGAAACAGCTTAAAGCTGAACGAAAGTTTGAAAATGCTTGACGAAATAAAAGAAGACTATATTCTTTTATCAGGTCACGGCGACAAATCCACTCTTTCAAATGAAAGAAAATACAATCCTTTTATGAAAGGCTTTGACTATGACGATATGTTTTAAGGGAAACAGCTTCAAATATGAGATCGAAGCGATAATGAAGCTTTTCCTGCCGATAAAGACATTTGAGTTTCTGTTTGAAGAGGAAGATCGCAGCGGTGATTTTGCGGTGCTTACCTATAACGGGGGTTCTGCAAAATGTGAGGTTTCGCTCGGTGGACGATTTGAGAGTGAAGAAGCTCCTGTTAAGGATGAAGCCGAGGTAGAAACGGCGCTTTGCAGGCTGCTTTATGACGTTATGCGAAAGCTTACCGGAATAACTCCGCCGTGGGGACGTCTTACCGGCATACGTCCTGTAAAAAAAGTCAACGCTTTGCTTGACGCAGGACTTTCAAAGGACAAAATATTTTCACAGCTTAAATCCGAATATGATGTTTCCGACAAAAAGCTTGAACTTGCATACAATACTGCTATAACACAGAAAAAATACTTTGACACGCTTGACAAACGCTCGTTTTCGCTTTATGTTTCGGTTCCGTTCTGTCCATCGAGATGTTCATACTGCTCGTTTGTATCACATTCGATAGAAAGTTCAAGTGCTAAAAAGCTTCTTCCCGAATACACCGAAAAGCTTTGCGATGAGATACGTCAGACTGCGCAGATCGCCGATGAGATAGGGCTTAAGCTTGATACAATTTACATTGGCGGCGGCACTCCGACGACGCTTTCGGCAGAGCAGCTTGCGCTTGTTATGGGCGAGATAAAAAAAAGCTTTGACATTTCAAAAATTCGTGAATATACTGTAGAAGCAGGACGTTCTGACACAATTACCGCAAAAAAGCTTGAAGTTATCAAGGGAAACGGTGCGACAAGAATTTCCGTCAATCCGCAGACAATGAACGATGATGTTCTTAAAGCTATCGGACGCAGGCACACGGCGGCTGATGTTGTAAAGTCGTTCCGTCTTGCTCGTGAGATCGGATTTGACAATATCAACATGGACACGATAGCAGGGCTGCCAACGGATACTTACGAAGGTTTTGTTCACACTATTGATGAGCTTTGCGGACTTGAGCCCGAGAGCATTACAGTTCACACGCTGACGCTGAAACGCTCGTCAAATCTGTTCCATGAAGAAGAACGCTGCGTTGATTCGAGAATATCCGACATGGTCGATTACGGTCAGTCGAAGCTTTTTGCAGAAGGATATCTCCCCTACTATCTCTACCGTCAGAAAAACACGATCGAAAATCTTGAAAATGTCGGCTATGCAAAAGCAGGATATGAGAGTCTTTACAACATTTATATAATGGAAGAGGCTCAGACTATTTTCGCAGTCGGCGCTGCAGGCTCGACAAAGCTTGTCAACACAAACACAGGAAAAATTGAGCGTCTTTTCAACTACAAATTCCCTTATGAATACATTTCAAGGTATGAAAAGATGCTTGAAAAAAAAGATGATATTTTTAAATTCTACAAAAGCTATTTACAGGAGGAATAACTATGGCTTACAATTTTGATAACCTTAAGGCTGATGCAATGAATCTTTTTGACAAGGCTGCTTCAAAGACTGCTGAAGCTATCGACTATTCAAAGACACAGATCGACCGTGCTCAGCTCCGTGCAAAGATCAATGAGAAATACACAGAACTCGGACAGCTTTGCTACAATATGCATGAAAGCGATGCAGACGAAACAGGCAGAATGAAGATAATCATCAACGACATTAAGAAGCTTAAAACAAAGCTTGACGAGGCTGACAAGGCTGTAAAGTCAAAGAAAAACAAGACCTGTAAATTCTGTCTTACCGAAAATGATCCTGACGCTGCTTTCTGCACAAAATGCGGAGAAAAACTCGACTGATAACTAAAAGGAATACTATGAAGAAAAATGATTTTTGCACCTTAAAGATAACAGGACTGACCTCCGAAGGAAGCGGAGTCGGCAGAACCGAGGACGGTATGGCGGTATTCGTACCGCTTACCGCCGTTGGCGATGTTATTTCCTGCAAAATCGTCAAGGTCAACAAGACCTATGCTTTCGGAATTATTGATAAGATACTCGAACCATCCGAAACACGATGCGAAAATAACTGCGGAGTTTATTCGAAATGCGGCGGCTGTCTTTTCCGTCATATTTCATACGAAGCAGAGCTTGCGGCAAAGGAACAGTCGGTAAAAGACGCATTCACTCGTTTAGGCGGACTTGATGTGCCGTTTGAACCTATACTCGGATGCAGCGATACCGAACGTTACCGCAACAAGGCGCAGTATCCATTGACTTATGATGAAAACGGAAAGGCTGTCTGTGGTTTTTTTGCACCGAGAAGTCACAGGGTCATCCCCTGCGGTGACTGTCTGCTGCAGCCGAAGCTTTTCAAAGAGATAACTGATGATATCTGCCGTTTCATAGATGAAGCCAAGCTGCCGTTATATGATGAAAAAAGCGGAAAAGGTTTGATACGTCACATCTACCTGCGCAGAGGTTTTCACAGTGGCGAGATCATGGTTTGTCTTATTGTGACAAAGGCGGATACTGCTGCTTTTAAACCGCTTGCGGACAAGCTTTGCGGAAAATACTCCGATATAAAAAGCTTTATTCTCAATATAAATCCCAAGGCAACGAATGTTATCACGGGCGAACGCTGCATTACGCTTGCAGGCAAAGATCATATTGAAGACACTATGTGCGGACGGAAAATCTCGATCTCTCCCCTGTCGTTCTATCAGGTCAACACGGCTCAGGCAGAGCGGCTTTACGGTGTTGCAAAGGATTATGCACAGCTTAGCGGAGAGGACACCTTGCTTGATCTTTTCTGCGGAGCAGGAACGGTCGGCTTATCGATGGCAGACGGTATAAAACGTCTTATCGGTGGTGAGATAATTCCGCAGGCAGTCGAAAACGCAAAGAAAAATGCTGCTGCAAATGGTGTGGAAAACGCTGAGTTTTTATGCGGTGACGCAGGCGACATCGCATCTTCGCTTGCTGAAAAGGGTATTCGCCCCGATGTTATTGTGACCGACCCACCACGAAAGGGCTGTGACGAGCAGACGCTTTCCTCAATAGTTAAAATGTCACCTGAGCGCATTGTGATGATTTCCTGCAATCCTGCAACAGCTGCACGTGACTGCGCTTACCTATGCGAACATGGCTACAAGGCGGAAACTGCGAGGGCGGTGGATATGTTCCCGAGGACTAAGCACGTTGAGTGCGTGGTGTCGATGACGAAATCTGCACAGAATTGAACTTATACTAATCTTTAATCGTTCTATAGACAAAGCCGACAGATAGAATAATTCCAATCAAGGAAAGCGACCGCAGCAAGGCTTGATGCCTTGCAAGGGAGTTTGACGCAGAGTGGAATTATTATAGCCGAGGATTTGTCT
>JBJEQL010000269.1:0-2355 GCA_051881735.1 Oscillospiraceae bacterium | reverse complement strand
GCTTATGTATATATTTCATTTTGTCCCCCTATTCTCCCAAAAACATATTTATATGTTCCGTTACATATTCCAGAAGTACCTTTTCATCGGAAAGGTCTGTTCCGCATACTGCTTTCAGTTCCTCCTGCTTTAATATCGCAAGCTCATGTATGCTTGATATTTCGTATGCGATAAGGCGGCATTGACTTTCGGTTTTTCGTCCGCCGAAGTGAGCCTGTATAAAGGGCAGACTCCCTCGGTTTGCAGAGATGCTGCGGTTGAGCAGCACATATTTTGTAATAGCCTTAACGTACTTGTTGTGACCCAGCATCATTTTCATCACTTCAAAATGCAGCATGATAAGCTTTTCTTTCGGCGAAATTTCACTTTCGGCTATTTTATCAAATTCGGGATTCTGCTGCCGTGCTTCGTTCTGCAGCTTGTTGAACACCTCGAAAAGCAGAGCTTCCCGTGAGCCGAAGCAGTAATTTATCATTGCAAGGTTAACGCCTGCTTCTTTTGTGATGGAGCGTGAGGTCACCTCGGAAGGATCGTCGCATTCCGTCATAAGCTTTTCGGCGGCATTGAGCAAGGCTTCTTTTGTAGCTTCGATATTACGCTTTTCCAATTGCAAGACTCCTTAATTAAACGCGTTTAATTAATTATAATCAATTCAGATAATGTTGTCAATAGTTTTTTGAGGGGATAATAAAAAAACAGCGCAGGTTGTTCACTTACGCTGTGAGAATAATTCTTATATTCATAATACTAAACACCAATAAAAAACGAAAATAATCTGCGCCGAAATCCTATATATTCGAGATTGTCGGCTTGATTTTTTTATAATTTAAATGGTGTTTAGTATAAAACGGCTTTGCATTACCTCTCGATAAAAATTACCCCGAAGGAATTCGGACCGCAGTTGCTCGAAACGGTCGCCGAAGCCTTTGTAACGATCAGATCCTCAAAATCGCATTCCTTTGAAACTTCGGATTTTATCCACTCAATCATCTTCGAGTTACAGCCAGCCTGCGTGATGAAAGCCGTGTTCTTCTCAATTGACTTTCTGTTTGACAGAGTCTTTCTGATGTAGCGTTTGCACGCTTTTCGGTAGTCGCCGCGTGTCACCGATTTCAGCGTAAGCTCGCCGTTTTTCATCACCAGTATCGGGTGAATATTGAACGCCGAGCATATTTTTTTCACCTTCTCGGAAACCTTGCCGTTCCTATACAAATAATCCACGCTTTCGGCAATAAAGCTCGTCGAAACCTTATTTTTTAGCGCCTCTAGAGCCGCAAGAATTTCGCTTGCCAAGTGCCCGTCTTCTGCCATTTTCGCTGCCTTTATCACGAGATGTCCAAGTCCCGACGACAGATGTTCCGAATCAAAAATGTACACACGTTTGCCGTTTTCGCCAAGCTGTTCGACAGCTTTAGCTGCGTTTTCACAGGAAAGACTAATTCCGCTGCTGATCGCAACTAAAATCACCTCATCATATTCCGCAAGATTTTTCTCGAAAACTTCTTTGTAAATGTCCGGCTCGGGTGCGGAGGAATGTGCTTTTTTGCCGCCCGTCATCATATATGAAATGACATTGTCGGAGGTGATTTCATGTGTGTCGAAAAACACGCCGTGGTCTGTTTCAATCGTAAAATACACGATATCCACATTGTGCGCTTTTAGCCAATCCGCCGGCAGATCACACACGCACTCCGCAACAATCTTCACCTTTTGTTCAGCCATTTACCGTACCTCCTTTCAAGTCCTCAAGAATTCTTTCGATTTGTTGTTCCGCTTCTTCGTATTCGAAGTCCGTCACGGACTCCTCAACCGCATTAAACAGGGGCTTAAGGTCAATTCCACCGCAGCTTTTACCGTATGTTTTTTTGCAAACTTCAATTGCCGCATCAACATCAAAATTCTCGCAAGCCGATCTGATCTCACGAACCAAACTCTCGACCTCATCGATCGAGATCTCCGTCAGATTTTCCTGTGGAGCTTCTGTTTTTGTGGGCGTGGGTTTTTTCTGTGCGATGTACTCGCTTCCGATTTGTGCCACCTTCTCGTAAAGCTCGATCATCTCAGCGTGCTTTTCTTCAATCAGCCTGAAGTTATCATTTTTTCCTGCGAGTTCAAGCTCTTTCGCAAGTTCGGAGAGCGGTTTTGAGCCGATCGTAAGAGATGTGCTTTTCAGCGCATGTACCTCGATAACATAGTTTTTCCAGGATTTTTCCTCAAACAGTTTTTGTATGTAATTCTGCTTTTCTTTGGCTTTATCAACGTATATTTCAAGGATTTCCAGATACGCTTCCTCGTCGCCGCCCGTGTAGAAAATTCCCCTTTCCGCATCAAAAAGCGCAGTTGTTTTATCGGGCT
>JBJEQL010000268.1:0-9406 GCA_051881735.1 Oscillospiraceae bacterium | reverse complement strand
TAATATAATAATTATATATCATTGACGGAAAAAAGTCAATTAATTCATTTACATAATTTCAGGAAATAAATGTAAGAGAATGTAAATTATGAATATCGCAGATCATTCCGCAAAAACTACTTAGAGAAAAAACAGGAGTTGTATTTATGAAGAAAAAAGGTAAACTATTCTTTTCTGCATTAGGTATACTGACCGGGTTTGCAAACGGTTTGTTCGGCTCCGGCGGAGGAATAATTGCCGTTCCCATGTTGAGCAGCGCAGATATCGAACAGAAAAAAGCCCACGCTACGTCACTTGCACTTACACTCCCTTTGTCGGTCGTATCAATGATTTTTTACGCAGCAAAAGGCTCGTTTGATCTGCATGAAGCTCTACCGCTTATTCCATTCGGACTTATCGGAGCGGTCATAGGCAGTATATTTCTAAAAAAGATCCCCGCAAAACCGCTTAAAATAATTTTCGGCATATTTCTTATCATTGCAGGAGGAAGGATGATCTTAAAATGATGTGGAGTTTTATTGCGGCGTTTTTAACAGGTATTTTTGCTGCAATGGGTGTAGGCGGCGGAATGATTCTTATTATCTACCTTATTTTCTGGGCAGAATTTCCGCAGCTTGCGGCGCAGGGTATCAATCTTCTCTACTTCATTCCCATTGCTGTTCTTGCAGTAATTATTCATACAAAAAACAAGCTTATAGAATGGGAAAAAATTGTCCCCTCGCTTATTTTCGGCACTATTTCCGCTGTTTTAGGTGCAATTGCAGCCGATCATCTTGGTTCAGAAATACTTGGAAAGATATTCGGCGGCTTTATTATAATAATTGGAATAAAGGAGCTATGCAGCGGATTTAATGCTAATACTAAACACAAAAAAATCGGTGTAAAGCATTAAGTCTTTACACCGATGATCTTACTTTGAAATAATTCCATCAACGAGTTCTGTTCCTCGTTTCTCTTCATTTTTCTCCTGTTCCTGCTGCTTCTGTTTCAGCTTATTATCCCGCTCAACAGCAAGCTGCTTTTCATGTTCTTCCATGATATTCTTGTCAGGTTTGTGGAGATCGTCATATCGCTCGACAAATTCAAGCGCATCCTCTTCATTGAGCGGTTTACTCATAAGGAAGCCCTGGATATAGTCGCACTTCATATCCTTAAGGAAGTTATACTGTCCAACAGTTTCGATACCCTCCGCAACAGTCTTGATCCCAAGATTATGCACAAGGTCGATGATGGAGTCGGTGATAGCCTGATCACGCTCATTATTGTTGATCTCATCAACGAATGATTTGTCGATTTTAAGACATTTGATCGGGAAATTCTTAAGGTAATTAAGCGATGAATAACCTGTTCCAAAATCGTCGAGAGCAAGCGAAATACCCATCTTGTTCATCTCTTCAATTACGCTGTTGTCGTTATCTATGAAATCGATAAGCGTTGATTCAGTGATCTCGATCTGGATATTCTTTGTATCAAGCTGTGTAATTTCGATAACGTGCTTGATCGAATCAAGGAAATCGGCTCTTTTAAGCTGAATAGGTGAAACATTTATAGACATGATTATATCATCACGATAGTTTTCACACAAGTTTTTAAGGAAGCGGCAAGCGTTTTCAAATATCCACATACCGATCTGGACGATATCGCCGGTTTCTTCCGCAACGTTAATAAACTCCTGAGGAGGAATATGACCGAATATCGGGCTGTCCCAACGGACAAGAACCTCAAATCCATGTATATCGCAGGTATCGCTTGAAATGATCGGCTGATAGTTCAGATACAGCTCGCCGTTCTTTATTGCCTCGGAAATCTGCTGTGAGATTGCAGCCTTGCTGAAATTCTGGCGTTTTGCAGCATTAGTATAGAACGAAACTCTATCCTTACCGCTGTCTTTAGCCTTATGGAGCGCCATATCCGCGTCACGAAGCAGCATATCCGCAGTATCGTCATCATCAGGATAGATTGAAACGCCGACCGAGAATTTAATATAAATGTTATCGGACATTACCTTTATCTGTTTGGAGAAAACAGACTGCATTGTTTCAATCGCCTTGTATATCTTCTGATAATTATCGCCGAATTCAACTATAACGATGAACTCATCTCCGCTGAAACGGAAAACACGACCGATCTTGCTAAGTGAAGTAGATAGCATTGTCGCAAAAGTACAGAGTACAGCGTCACCGAAATTATGACCAAGATTTTCATTCAGCCACTTAAAATTGTCAAGGTCTACGAACATTACCGCAAATCTGCCGTCCGAAATGGTTTCGCTTGATTTATTGCGGGAAATAATTGATTCAAGGTGATAATAAAGAGTATTTCTATTCGGAATACCGGTGAGAGTATCATTCAGGCTGTACTGAAGGATTATTTCGTTCTTTGCAGCAAGCGTTGTAGATATCTTATTGAGTTTCTCGGCTGTCGTTATCATATTATTATCCGGAACAGCCGATGTATCAATAACATACTTGAAATTATCAGATGCTATATTGTCAACAGATTCTTTAATTTTAGTCAGAACCGAAACTTCATTTTTTACCTTATTTCTAACCCAGATAACAACTAAAACAAGCAGACAAACAAGCACTATGACTGCCCAGAAGCATATACTGTACACTTCTCCGTCAATTGCTGCTTTGTCAAAAATAATTATCATATCCCAGTTAGGGACAACAGACTTATCAACGTTATAGAAAGTTTTTGAGTTGATTCCGTTTGCATAATTGTCAATTCCGTTATTGAGCGATGATGACTGAACAAGTATATTCAGCAGAGGAGCTGATTTGATATCATATCTACCGGTGAAATCAGAACTGCTCGGGGAATAAACAATGCTGCCGTAATTGCAGGTTATTATTGGATAACAAGAGCTGTTAAAGGTATACTGTTCAAGAATTTTCTCTATTCCTGTTTTTTCAATTTCCATTCCGACAAATCCGATAATATTCTCCGATGCATAAACCGGAGAAATAACAGAAATGACCGATCTATCGGGATAAATAAGAGATTCTGAAACTGATGTGCAGTATGCAAACTCACTTAGTCCCCGAAGCATAATATCATTATACCAATAAATCTCATTAAGACTAAGGGCGTCCGAATTGATAAATGTTCCGTTATCTGAAATCAGGATCCTGTCACTTTCAAAAATGATCCATGAAGAAACCACATCTGAATTCGCAAGCGACATTCCGGAGAGCATACTATTGATGTCATTATATTCGGCAATATTTTTGATATCCTGTTCAGACTCGGCCTTTCCGCCAAGAAAATCTGCAACAAGCTTATCATTTGCAGCATTCTTTACAGTCTCGATCTTGGGTGACATGTAATCCTTGACAATTCCTGAAACAACTGCTGCAGAATTTGTCATCGTGCTCAGGCTGCTGTTTTCGGTTCTAACTCTGGCAAGCAGAAAAACAATTACAGAAAAAGCCAAAAGCAATGCGATCATTGCAATAATGACTGTATACATTATATTATGCTGAACGGATTTTAAATGTCTTTTTTTCGGTTCTGACATTATAATAGCCCCTTTATATTTTGCAGAATGACAACTATTTTTATTATTATAACACAAATTAATTATTTAGTAAATAAATTTTAGCATTTATCATCACTTGTTACAAAAATTAGATGTTTTATTTGCCATTTCATACAATAATTATTGATAACCAATGCTTGGCTGTTTAATCTTTATACATAAATTTTACGATATCTATATCCTTATATGTAATAATATAAGTTGCAACGATAACTGCACATTGACTAAGGACAAGCAGACCAAGTCCCAGCAATCCCCATACGGAAAGAGCATTGATCGTTCTTTCCGAAGTAAAGCTGTCAACAAATGGAACCGTAAATAAATTCAAAAGCAGATAAACATTAAAAATATCAGGCAGAACTTTTATTTTTGACAGAATAAGAAGTATATATGTCACGATCGATACGATCGGAGCTCCGACAGCCATTTTGAACGGCATAAACTTATCATACGGAACATTATGATATGAAACAGCGTCACGGTCCTTTTTCGCTGCGTTGAATGCCCAGTTAAAATAAAGCCCGAGCGTCAGCACAAGGGTACAAATACCGATTATAACTTTCACCACGACCGAACCGTTGAACATTCCGCCCATTGCGATCATTGAAATAACGAGAAACATACACATAAATTCGGAGATAATCCCATAGCCGATCCCTTTAAGTATTCTCTTGAAAAAATTTTCCTTTTTAAAATTTGCGGACATATATGTTATCCTTTCAGCTTGTGAATTTACCCCGACAATAATAAAATCATTATACAACAAATCTTGTATTTTTTCAATATATTCCACAAATATTTTTTATGCAAAATCAAATAATACGAATATGGGGTTTGCAAAAGAGGTAATTGTATGACTGACAAAGAAAAACTTTTAACAGCTGTTCTGCAGAATTCCGAAATGGGATCGTCAGCTATACGGCAGATATTCCCCTCGGTTCGTGACAGTTCACTCAGAACAGAGCTTCGTCATCAGCTTTCGGAATATGAAAAACAGCACAACACGGTTTGCAGGCAGATGCAGGTGCTCCACCTTAAAGGGAAGCCGATCTCACCTGCCGCAAAAGCTATGACAAGCATAGGAATTGCGGTAAAAACCGCTTCCGACAAATCTACGGGGCATATTGCAGAAATGCTCATTCAAGGAACAAATATGGGGATAATTGAGATAAACAAAGCTCTGAATTCAGCAAAAGAGGTTTCGGGCAGCCTTAAAGACGAAACCAAGGATCTTCTTTCCAAAGAGCAGAAATATCTCGACAGGCTCAAAGCTTATCTGTAATTATCAGCGCATAAAAACAAGAGGCTTTTGCACGGACTTTTGATGCCGTGCAAAGCCTCTTGCTTATTTTTTGATTTTATACTTTGAGCGCTTACGCTGCTTCTGAGCCTTGATGACCTTCATTCGTGAGAATTCCTCTCGTTCCTTTTCGTCAAGGCTTCCCGAGATATACTTAACGGTACTTTCGTATTTCGGGATAACAATATTCTGGAGCGCATTCGCTCTTGTCTGGGTCTTTCTGATAGAATTCGTAAGACGGTAGATGCTGTTTTCGACCTCGGCAAGCGTAACGGTCATTTCCTTAACCTTAACAAAGCTGATATAAGCCTTATCAACGTTGCAGTCAGTATTCATAAATCCATAGTCAAGCGAAAGCTTTTTCTTTTCGACCGAAAGCTTTGGCAGTTCACAGCCCATTACGCTGCGGTAGGAAACATTCACGGTATTTTCGACCGGCATACCCTCGGCAATGTTTTCCACAACACCGTGCGTGATATTCGCCATCTGGAGTGCGGAATATGCCTCAATATAGGTCGCACCAATGCTTTCACGCAGTTCCTTTGCTTTGTCTACCATCTGCATAAGCTCACGGATAAGAATATTTCTCTTCTTGTCCAGAAGCTCATATCCAAGCTGCGCAAGCGCAAGTGATTTCTGCATATTTAGCAGGTTTCCTTTGGTTGGAAAAACCTGTTCAGCCATTTAAACCGCCCCCTTTCGATTACATTCGGATACGCTGATTATTGCTGCGGCAAAGCGCAGCGTTCGTTTCGCAGTCTAAAAAAATACGAGTTTCCGTCTTTAAATACATTTTGAAAAACGGCAGAAATATATTAATCAGCGTTTCCTTAGACTGATTATTGGAATATCTCTTCTGCTTTTTCGTTATATTTTTCTGCAAGCAGCTTTTCGTCAACACGGTCAAGCGCAGACTTAGGCAGGAGTGAAAGCAGATTCCAGCCGAGGTCAAGGGTTTCCTCTATCGAACGGTTTTCATTCTCGCCCTGTGAAACGAAGTATTTTTCAAACATTCGTCCAAAGCGCATATACGACTTGTCAAGCTCGGAAAGCTCATCTTCACCGATAACGGAAGCAAGTGCTCTTGCATCACTTACCTTTGCATAAGCCGCAAAAAGCTGGTTTGAAACAGCAGCATGGTCAGCACGAGTATAGCCTTCGCCTATTCCGTCCTTCATAAGACGTGAAAGCGACGGTAAAACCGATATCGGCGGATAAACTCCCGACTGTTCAAGTCCTCTGTCGAGAACTATCTGACCCTCTGTAATATAACCGGTAAGATCGGGAACAGGGTGCGTGATATCGTCATTAGGCATTGTCAGTATCGGGATCTGCGTTATCGAACCGTCCGAACCGTTGATAACGCCTGCACGCTCATATATTGAAGCAAGGTCGGAATAAAGATATCCCGGATATCCCTTTCTTGCAGGGATCTCTCCCTTTGAAGAGGAGAACTCACGGACTGCTTCGGCATAAGATGTCATATCGGTGAGAATTACGAGAATATGCATATTCTTTTCATACGCAAGATATTCTGCTGCCGTAAGTGCACATCTCGGTGTAAGAATTCTCTCGATAATAGGGTCATTGGAAAGATTGAGGAACATTACAACACGCTGCAAAACGCCGCTTTCCTCAAAACTTCTGCGGAAGTAATCGGCAACGTCATTTTTTACGCCCATTGCTGCGAAAACTACGGCAAATCCTTGTCCGTTGTCCTCAGCGATCTTAGCCTGACGTACAATCTGAACGGCAAGCTTGTTGTGCGAAAGTCCTGAACCGGAGAAAATAGGCAGCTTCTGACCTCTGATAAGGGTCATAAGTGCGTCAATTGACGAAATGCCCGTGTTGATATAGTTTCGGGGATAGGTACGAGAAACAGGGTTAAGAGGACGTCCGTTTATATCGGCAGTCTTCTCGGGGAAGATATCACCAAGACCGTCGATAGGCTTACCTGCGCCGCTGAAAACACGTCCGAGAATTTCTCCCGAAAGAGCAAGCTCCATAGGCTTTCCGAGAAATTTTGTGCGTGTGTTGGTCATTGAAAGACCTTTTGTTCCCTCAAAGACCTGCAAAACAACACGTCTGCCTGATATCTCAACAACTCGTCCGAGGCGCTGTGTTCCATCGTCAAGACGAATTTCCACAACCTCGTCAAACGAAGCATTGTCAACATTGTCAAGAACAACAAGAGGTCCGTTAATTTCTTTCAATCCTACATATTGTAAGCTCATATCAAAGAACCTCCTGCATAAGTTTCTTTATCCCCTGCTCAATTTCAACACCCAGCAGACGGAACATTTCCGGCTTGTCGTTCGGAATATCGTATTTTACCTTTACAACCTTTTCAAACAGTCCGGTTTCAAGCAAAGCCGCAGCGGTAACACCGGCTGAAACAGCTTTTTTCGACTGCTCATAAAGGCAAAGTATCGCTTTCATCATAAGGAACTGCTTTTCAAGCGGAACATAAGTATCGTCCTTATGATAAGCGTTCTGCTGCAAAAATCCTACACGGACAACTCGTGCAATTTCTATTACAAGCTTCTGATCCTCGGGGAGAACGTCCGAACCGATAAGCTTAACTATTTCCATAAGCTTGTTTTCTTCGTGAAGTATCTTGGTTATTTCAAGTCGGCACTTCATAAACTCGGGATTTACATTTTCCTCGTAATATTCGCCTAAATCGTCCATATATTCGGAATAGCTGTCGTTCCAGTTGATCGCAGGATAATGACGAGCATAAGCAAGCGCCTTATCAAGCGCCCAGAAGCAGCGTACAAAACGCTTTGTATTCTGTGTAACAGGCTCGGAGAAGTCCGAACCCTGAGGAGAAACCGCACCGATAATAGTTACGGAACCCTCTGAGTCGTTAAGGTTGCGAACATATCCCGCACGTTCATAGAACTCTGAAATTCTTGACGGAAGATATGCAGGGAAGCCTTCTTCGGCAGGCATTTCTTCAAGACGTCCGCTTATTTCACGCAGAGCCTCCGCCCAACGAGAGGTCGAGTCAGCCATAATAGCGATATGATAACCCATATCACGGTAATACTCGGCAAGTGTGATTCCTGTATAAATTGAAGCTTCACGTGCTGCAACCGGCATATTTGAAGTGTTTGCGATAAGAACGGTTCTGTCTGTGAGAGCCTTTCCTGTTCTCGGGTCAACGAGTTCGGAAAATTCCTCAAGAACCTGAGTCATCTCGTTTCCACGTTCGCCGCAGCCGATATAAACGATGATATCTGCGTCACACCACTTTGCAAGCTGGTGCTGGGTCATGGTCTTGCCTGTTCCGAAACCGCCCGGAATTGCAGCTGTTCCGCCCTTTGCGATAGGAAGAACTGTGTCGATAACACGCTGTCCGGTAATAAGCGGTCTGCTTATCGGAAGACGGTTTGCGAACGGACGAGCCTGCTTGATAGGCCATTTCTGACAGAGTGTAAGCTCAACCTCCGTACCGTCATCTTTTTTTATCTTTGCGACAACGTCATTTATTGTATAATCGCCGTTTTCTGCGACCCATGTTACTTCGCCCTTCAAATAAGGCGAAAGCATACATCTATGTTCTATGACAGGCGTTTCGGGACAAACGGCATAGATATCGCCGCCCTTTAAGGTGTCCCCTACCTTTGTTTTTATTGTAACGCTGTATTTCTTCTCGGTATCAAGAGCGGAAACCACGCTTCCCTCTCCGATGAACGCACCGCTTAACTCTTCGAGCTTTTTCAGAGGACGTTCGATACCGTCAAAAATATTTGAAATAATTCCGGGGCCAAGAACAGCAGACATCGGCATTCCGCTGCCCGTTACAGGCTCGCCCGGCTTAAGTCCGACCGTTGATTCGTAAACCTGAATTGTGGTCTCCTCGCTTGACATATTGATAACTTCGCCGACAAGTCTTTTTGCGCCGACATATACCATTTCAAGCATGGAAAAATCCGTTGTATCCCTAACCTTTACAACAGGACCGTTAATGGAAAAAACTGTATTCAATCCTGATCCTCCCCTTATTCCGCAAAGGCGTTGCTGCTAACGAACAGGTTCTTCTGCTCCTCGACTGCAAGGTCAAAAGTCTTGTCGATGATAGTTCCGTTTTCCTTTGAATATACGGAAAAACCGCCAAGCTTTATTGAGCTGTCGGGAACGAAAGTAACATTTTCAGCCTTGATAACTCTTGTGAGAACATCGGCAAGCTTAATATCTTCGGGCGAAAGACGTATTTCAGCACCGTTTCCGACATTCAGCACAAGCAGCTTCTTTATGAGCGTATCAGCGTAAGCATTGCTGCCACGATATTCGGCAATTCTTTTTTCGACATCTGAGAAAACCCTGTCGGAAAGCTCCTCACGGCAGCGCAGAACACTCTTTTTCATTTCAAGTTCAGCTTTGGAGATCTCACGGACATATTTATTTCCGTTTTTCTTCCTGCTTGAATCCATATATTTGTCGGCAGCCTCCTCGGACTCCTCTTTCGCAGCGGAAAGAATACTTTTCTTAACGCTTTCAGCGTCATCAAGGATCGCCGAAACCTTTTCGTCAATCTCATCATTGACGGCGCAGAT
>JBJEQL010000267.1:0-2377 GCA_051881735.1 Oscillospiraceae bacterium | reverse complement strand
TGTATCTTTCACAAACATCATAAACTCATCACCGCCCACACGGCAATAGAGATGTCCCGAAAAGACTGACCTTATCGCTTCGGCAAGTGTTACCAATGCCTCATCGCCGATAATATGCCCGAAATTATCGTTTATCTGCTTGAAGAAGTCAATATCCGACATTATCAGTGCACCTATTCCACCGCCGGACAGATGACGGTTTATCTCCTGCTTGAACAATTCCCTGTCATAAAGACCGGTAAGCGCATCAATATGAGCAGTTCTTCTCAGCTCCTCCATACTGCGGTAATGAGAGGTATAGTCAAAAATTCGCACCATATATCCCTGAGTATATCCTGCTTCAAGGATAGGCTCGGCTTTTAATTCGTATATCCTGTCGTTTGCTTCGATCGTGTTCTGAGTGTGCAGCTCGTTAATGCAGCCGTTTTCGTCAAAGCATTTCTCTGTTACTTCACGTTCCACAGGCTTATTTTCTGCAATTTCCGGAAATATATGCTTAACTATACTATTGTAATAAAGCACGTTTTTACTGTTGTCAAGCACAAGCAGTCCCTCACTGCTTTTATAGATTACATTTGTCACCGCCGCTTGAACGGAATCAAAATAGCCATATTTGATAAGTGACATCATCGCAAAAACAGCTCCGAAGATTATTCCCATAAACGATATCTCATAGCCGCCCGTAAGCCCCATAGACCGTATTATTACTACAAGCCATGGAAAGGCCATTGCGATAAAAAGCAGCGATATGCGCTTCCTTTCCAGTTCGCCCGATCTTCTGAATGTCTGTATCAGCTTTACGACTCCTGCAAAAAATATTGCCACCAGGAACACATAAAAAAGTATGAATCCAATACCATACTCAAGCACCAGCCTTGGGAAATCTCCTGAATTATCCATACTTACGTTTGTGTAAAAAATATGATTATATTCCGAAGTATATACAAGCACTACTGCGCCGCCGAAAAAGATCCCCTCAAGAATATAGAAAAACTTTGGCACTCTGAAACGTCCGAACTCTGACAAAAATATTGTCAGACCGAGAAACGCCCCTGCTTCTCCAAGATATTCCATTGTGACCGCACCAAAAGCAAGCTCCTTTGTTTTTGCGGTAGTTTCAATGAAAAATGCCACAGTATATACAAGCCCGCTTACGCTGAACAGAACAGCGGCATTTTGAGCCTTTGAGCTTTTTTCGTGCATGATTCGGATTATGAATCCGGCCACGATCATTATGCAGACCAGCTGCAGCCCCACATAAAGCCAATAGCTTCCGTAAATCTGGGTGACTTTCTTTGAAGCGTAAAGCACAAGAAAATGTGCAGGATAGAAGATATAGAAAAAGTATCTGCCCAGCGGATAGCTGCCCTTTTCGCCGTTATACGCTTTCAGCAGCGGAAGAGCGAACATGAACCCTAAAAAATATACCTTATCCCACCATACCCAGTAGTTATACATGGGATAGAAATTGTACATTTTGTTAAGGGTGATACCGATCATCATAAACAGCACCAGCCCCACCGTTGTGGAACAGAACCATACCGCCTGCTTTTTGAAGCTGTCCGCATAATAGAATATCAGCACATATACCATAGGCATCACAGGCCAGCCACCTATTACCATAGAAGTTACTACAAGCAATGCGCTGAGAAGCACCTTTGCAGGCTTTCCGAAACGTTTGCTTTCCAACACAGTAAGCAGCAGAAGTGCCAGAAGATAGTCAAAAATCACGTTTTGCCGATAAGCATATTCTTCGTGGAAAAACAAATAAAACGGAACTGTTGTGATAGCGGCAAAGCCTGCCATACGCAGTATGTATCGTTTCAGATCGTGAGTTTTTCTGAAACCCTCAGCAATGAAAAAACACATTATAGGTATCGTCAGCCGCCCGATAATGTGAAGCATATAACCCTGCCAGGAATAGAAATCGAAAAATCCCCAGGAAATATGGTCAATGACCATTGTTATTATTGCTATGGTTTTCAGAGTTGACGCACTTAGTCCCTTTTTCATGTTGCTCCTCCCTATGTTTATACATTTTGCCTATTTATTCTTTTTAATTGTAGCATATATTAGCATTTATGTCAATTATTTATGTAGAGAATACCGCTCAAAGATAAACAAAAGATAAACACAGAAAAATGTCTATAAATGTAAATAATACTAAACACGAGATTTATTTTGATAGCGTTTTGTCGAATGTAGCTGCACAGCAAACTCACAGAATACAAAACCCAAAACAAATTTAATAAAAAAGGGGCAGCAAAGTTTGAATAAAGTCAAACCCTGCTGCCCCGTAATAATACTAAACACCAATAAAACACAGGAAAAAATCTGCGCCGAAATCCTATATATTCGAGATTGTCGGCTTGATTTT
>JBJEQL010000266.1:0-2381 GCA_051881735.1 Oscillospiraceae bacterium | reverse complement strand
CAAGATGAACGGAATGAACTATTCCACATTCATGAACGGTCTTAAGAAGGCTGGAATCACACTCAACAGAAAGATGCTCGCTGAGATCGCTGTAAATGACGCAGCAGGCTTCACAGCACTTACCGAAAAGGCAAAGGCTGCTCTTTAATTAAAAACGCTTATAAGGTCAGAAGTGAATTTTTTACTTCTGACTTTTTGCGATTTTTAAACAAATAGAAAAATAGGCGCAGGTACCATAAAAATCAGAGGGGAGTTGACTGTTTTGCGGCAGTATATCGCTTCAAAGGAAAACGAAAATATCAAGCTTTTCAAGAAGATCTCTTCGGCGAAAAAATACCGCAGCGAATATGGTCTGTTTCCGCTGGAGGGTGTAAGACTTGTCGCTGACGCAGTTGGAGAAGCGTCCGAAATAAGCTTTGTTATAGTTGCAGAATCGGCTGCGGAAAAGCTTGAGGAGCTGCTTTTGAAGCTTGAAGAAAAATGCGAGAAAATTCTTATCGTTCCGGACGAGCTTGCAGGTTCACTTGCACTCACTCAGGGAACGCAGGGCATCTTTGCAGTTTGCAGGATACCCGAAAATAAAGCCGCAAAAGAGCTTGTAAAAAAAGGCGGAAAATATGTCGTGCTTGTACAGCTCCAAGACCCCGGAAACATGGGTACAATTATCAGAACAGCTGACGCTATGGGAGTTGACGGAATTTTAGCCGTGAACTGTTGTGATATTTATAACCCGAAAACGGTGCGCTCGACAATGGGCAGCCTTTTCCGCATGAAGATAGCCGCCGCAGGCGAGGATGAAGCTTTTGAGGCACTCAATAATAACGGCATAGAAACTTTTGCTGCAGTTATTGACGGCGACGCCGTTTCTCTCACCGACTGCAGATTTGAAAACGGTGCTGCGGTGCTTATCGGCAACGAGGGCAACGGCCTTCCTGCCGAAACCGTCCGCCGCTGCGATAAAAAGCTTACAATTCACATGAACGGAAACGTCAATTCGCTTAACGCCGCTACTGCCGCTTCAATAATAATGTGGGAGCTGACAAAATGAACAACGACAACATCTTCCGTGACGAGATAATCAAGCTGCTGTTCCTTTCGTCCTGCTTCGGAACAGGTAAGGCAAGAATATGGGAGCTTGCGCAGAAATTCGGCTCGCTTGACGCTCTGTATAAGGCGATCGCATTTGAAAAGCCTGAGGGTGTGTTTCTTCCGTCCGAGCTGAAATCTGCGGAGGCAATAACGGGAAAGCAGCTTCGTGAAATAATTTCCTATTGTCACGGTCATAATATCGGAATAGTCGGTTTCAACGATACCGATTATCCGCCAAGACTTCGGGGCATTTTTAATCCGCCCATACTGCTTTTTTACAAGGGCGATATTGATCTGCTCTCTGCCGATGTAATAATTTCCGTTGTCGGAGCAAGACATATTTCGGAGTATTCCGAAAACGTTACAAAAAGGATATGCAGTACGCTCGCAGGGTCGGGAATAGTTGTCGCAAGCGGCTTTGCAGTCGGAACGGACATCACCGCTCATCTTTCCGCCGTTCGGTCGGGAGGAAAAACTATAGCCGTACTCGGCGCAGGCATCGGATATGAATATCCTGCCGAGAATATGTGCTATGCCGATGAGATAGCCGAAAACGGACTGTTTATATCCGAGTTCTTTCCGAATGTTTCTGCAAGGCCTGCGAATTTCCTTATGAGAAACAGGATATTATCGGGAATTTCAATGGGAACTGCGGTAATTGAGGCTGCAGAAAAGAGCGGTTCACTCAATACCGCTTCGAATGCTGTGGCACAGGGGAGAGATCTGTGGGTTGTTCCGCCGCACGATATTTTTGATCCCCGATATAAGGGTAATATCGGACTGCTTCATGACGGTGCGATACCATTGCTTTCCGAGAATGATATCCCATGCGAATATTTCGAGAATTACAGTCATAAGCCTGTAAAGGAGAGCATTTCCGATGCGGCAAAGCTTGGTGAAAAAAGCACCGAAAAGGCAGAAAAAACAACGCATAAGCCTGAGATGAAAGTGTCGGAGCCAAAGTCACCAAAAGAGGCTGATGTTCCTGAAAAAGAAGAAAGTGTTTATAAACCCGAGGGCAATACAAAAACCATATATGAGATCATACAAAACGCTCCAAACGGCATATCGCCCGATGAAGCGGCTGAAAAAAGCGGTCTTGATATATCCGAGGTGCTTATGATAATAACTGACCTTGAAATTGACGGAGCGGTTTACTCCGAAACGGGTCAGGAATATTTTGTAAATAATTAATTTCCAAAAGGAGTTATGATATAAATGTCAAAGCTTGTAATTGTGGAGTCGCCTGCAAAGGCTAAAACAATAAAAAAATATCTCGGCAGCGGCTATGA
>JBJEQL010000265.1:0-2393 GCA_051881735.1 Oscillospiraceae bacterium | reverse complement strand
TAAGAGGAAAATGGTCATAAAATGAAAAAAACTGTTTTAGTTGTGGATGACGACAAATCAAATCTTATTATTGCACAAAAGCTGCTTTCCGATGAATACAGAATTGCCGCAGTAAATTCGGGAGAAAAGGCTCTTGAATACCTTGAAAAAAACGAGCCGAGCCTTATTCTGCTTGATATCAGTATGCCTGATATGGACGGCTTTGAGGTAATGGAAAAGCTTCGCAGCGATGAAAGACGCTGCAAGATACCCGTTATTTTCCTTACCGCAGACCGCAGCAGCGAAACAGAGGAGAAATGCTTTGACATGGGTGCGGTGGATTACATCGCAAAGCCCTTTGTGCCGTCGATAATGCACAAGCGCGTGAACCGAACCATTGAGCTTGAGGAATACCGTAAAAGCCTTGAAAAAATGGTTGCGGAGCAGCTTGCGCAGATAACCAAGATGCAGCATGATGTTATCATAACAATGGCGAACGTAATCGAAAGCCGTGACGGTACAACGGGCGAACACGTCAAAAGGACAAGCACATACACAATGATGCTGGCGGAAAAAATGCGTGAAAAGGGCATTTATGCGGATAAGCTTGATGCTGAATTTATGGAGAATATGCGTAACGCCGCGCCGCTTCACGATATCGGAAAGATAACCGTTCCCGATGCTGTTCTTTCAAAGCCCGGCAAGCTTACAAACGAGGAATACGACCTTATCAAATCCCACACAAAAGCGGGTGCGGAAATGCTTAGGAAGAATATGCCCGGAATGGTTGACCCCGACTTTTTGCAGGTAGCCTGCGATATGGCGTGCTATCATCACGAAAAATGGAACGGCAAGGGCTACCCCGAGGGTCTGAAGGGGCAGGAGATACCTCTTTCCGCAAGAATACTTGCAGTTGCCGATGTTTATGATGCACTTGTGTCAAAGCGTCAGTACAAGGAGGGCATGACGACTGAGCAGGCGTTTGAGATAATGGCAAAGGACAGAGGAGAGGGCTTTGAGGCTGATATCCTCGACACATTCTTTGAGATAAAGTCCGAGCTTGAAAGCCTGCTTGAAAACGAATAAGGAGCGACTGTATGGAATTGTTTGGAGATCTTGGCAGATACATTAGATACCTTAAAGAAAAACGGAACAACTTTAACCATAATGCCCTGAAACTGGTTTATATATTGGCAGGGATATACTTTATTGTTATGGCTATAATAAACATGGTTGAAGATGATATGAAAATGACTTTGATAAATTCGGCAGCGTGCGTATGGTGCCTGGCGAGTGTTATCATTTCCACCCGTGTTAAATGCAATAGTGTAGCTGCTGTAAATATAATAGTTTTCTTTACTGTCATAATGTCGTATTTTATTGTGGACGGCGGTGCGGAGGGCTTCACTATCGTGTGGTTATTTATTATACCTGCGGCGGCGATGTATTTTCTGTCACTTTACTACGGAAGCCTGATGAGTATAATTATCGGCGCGGTTTTGTCGATATATATGTGGACTCCCCTTAATGAACTGGGCTTTCAATATGCGCAGGTATATCTTTCGAGATTTCCGATAGTTTATTGGTCAAATGTTATAATGTGCATTTGTATTTTTGTAAGGATAGAACGCTACGAGGACAAACAGCAGGAGCTGCTGGATGATGCAAAAGCTGCAAATACCGCAAAAAGCGACTTCCTTGCAAATATGTCCCACGAAATAAGAACGCCCATGAATGCTATTATGGGTATGTGCGAGCTTACGCTTGAGGCGGATATCTCCGAGGAGGTAAGGGATAACTGCGAGAACATTCACGTTGCGGGAAGAAATCTTCTGGGCATAATAAACGACCTGCTGGACTTCTCAAAGATCGAATCGGGAAAGATGGAGCTTATCTGCGATAAATACAGCCTGTCATCGCTGCTTAACGATGTTATCAACATGGCAATGGCGAGGAAAGGCTCAAAACCCATTGAATTTATGGTAAATGTTGACCCGGACATGCCCGACGCTCTTTACGGCGATGAAATCCGTATAAAGCAGATCGTAATAAATCTTCTTACCAACGCAATAAAATTTACAAGTAAGGGCGGCGTTTTGCTTAGCGTATCCGCAAGAAAGGAATCCTACGGCATCAACCTTATTATCTCGGTAAAGGACAGCGGCATGGGTATCAAAGAGGACTCTATCGATAAGATATTCAACAGCTTCAGCAGGGTAGATACCAAGAAAAACCATGCAGTTGAGGGTACGGGTCTCGGTCTGCCGATATCAAAGCGCCTTGTCAAGATGATGGACGGCGTTATAACCGTCAGCAGCGAATACGGAAAGGGCACGGAGTTCAAGGTGGTAATACCCCAGAAGGTCATTGAACCGAAGCCGATAATCACTATACACGAACCCGAAAAGGTAAAT
>JBJEQL010000264.1:0-9512 GCA_051881735.1 Oscillospiraceae bacterium | reverse complement strand
TCCTCCGCCCCCTTGAATACGGGATAGTTTTTTAGGTTCATTTTTATTTAACCTCCCTTCCGCATTTAAAGCATAGCATAAGTCCATACTAACATACAATCACATCTTTTTGCAGCATTCTGCACAAAACAAAACCACAGTTTTTCTCTTTATAAGCTGTGTTTTTATGCATATACTACAAAACGGCTTTAAAAAGCCGATTTTCCAAAATCAAGTCTATACAATAACACCTTGTTAACATTATATTTATAATTTAGCAATCTAATTTCCCTTGCTAAATGTTATAATTAATGTGTATATTTATGTAATTTTTTAGGGGAATGAGTGTTGAATTATGAATCTTATGCACCTGAAATACCTGGTCGAAGTTGAAAAAACAGGCTCGATCACAAAAGCTGCCTCCAACCTTTTTATGGGACAGCCTAACCTCAGCAAAGCTATAAAAGAAGTCGAACTCGAATTCGGTTCTCCTATTTTCAAGCGTATCTCAAAGGGAGTCGAACCGACCGAAAAGGGCATGGCTTTTCTTGAATGTGCAAAAACGATAATCGCACAGCTCGAAAAAATGGAAAATATCCTTAAACCCGAAGATTCCGAGCTTACAACGTTCAAGATCGCTATCCCAAGAGCGTCATATATCGCACACGCCTTTTCCAATTTCATAAACTCTCTTGACCGCAGCGAAAAGCTTGCGATGAACTTCCGTGAAACGAATGCGATCAGCGCCCTCAACGGCATGGCTGACGGCGAGTATTCTTACGCCGTTATCCGCTTTGAAGAAGCTTATGAGGATTTCTTCCTCTCACTGCTGCGTGATAAGGATCTCTACTATGAGGAGATATGGAACTTCCCGTATGTTGCGCTGCTTGCCGAAAAAGATGAACTTGCAAAATCGGAAACATTCACCTCCGCCGACCTTAACGGCTATATCGAGATCGTTCAGGGCGATACGACCGTTCCCTATCTTTCATCAAGCTACTTAAAGAAAAACAACGCAGTCGAACATAGCCGCATCTTCGTTTATGACCGAGGCAGCCAGTTCGACCTGCTCGATAACGTCCCGAGATCGTATATGTGGGTGTCGCCGTTCACCGACAGCCAGCTCCACCATTTCCGTCTTGTCCAGCGCTGCTGTTCGGACGACTGTTCAAGAGGAAAAGATCTGCTTGTAATGCCGAAGCACTATAAGCAGACCGAGCTTGACAAAGCATTTCTCGAGGAAGTCAAGCGTGTCCGTGATACGCTCAAAGAAATATACGGATAAGTATAAAAAACGGCTGCCGTTGTTTCAAATCGGCAGCCGCTTTTGACCGGAGGCTATATGTTTAAGTTTATAGAAAAAATAGACAGCAAATTTACCGTCCGCCGCAAAGGCTTTTTTGCCCTCGGCGCAGTTATCCTCGCCGCAATATGGATCGTCGCAGGCATACTTTTCCCTTTGGAATGGTTCTCGCTATTCTTCGATTTCACCGCAGGCAGCTATGTAACGCTCGCCCTGCTCTCGGCAGTTCTGAGCTGCATTTTCACATGGATCTTCAGCCTTATTACAAGGCAGAATATCTCGGCTCTGCTAATGTTCATAAGCAACCTGATTTTCCAAATAGGAATGTTCTTCCTTTTTGCCGCATTCCGATATGAAATGCCATATCTCTGGATAATTACAGCAGCCGTTCACGCACTTGTCTGCGTGCTTATCTTCCTGAAGTCGAAGCCGACCGCCGCACCTGCCGTAAAGCGTGTAAAAACGGAGAAAAAGCCGCTCGGAACAAAAGCCAAGATAATTTCCGCAGCAGCATATTCAATTCTGTCGGACGCAGCCTATATCCTGCTCGCATCCCTTTCCGCAGTTTGGGCGTTATCATATATGCCGTAACAAATTTTGAAACACCGTATATTCTGCATTGCCAATTCATATCAAATCGTAAAAAAGCGCTCACCGTTCCGCAATAATTCCGAATTACGCATTAAAACAACTCCAAACTCCACTCTCCACACTCCAAACTCAATTATTTTGTTATCTTAACGACTACCGCCTGAAATCCGTTATCCTCAAAACGGTTGAGGAACGCCGTCTTCATATATGCCGTAACGGATTTTTTATCGTTCGGGTCCATAAAATAATAGCAGTTTGTATCATATCCGCAGAGGACAAGCGTATGCGAATTGCCGTACCATGTGTATTTTTCCGTTGTTCCGTTTATGTACCATTCGGACGGCTTGCGGTAGTTGAGCGGCTTCATGTCGATGGTCGCCCAGACGATGACCGGAACGCCCTCGTCTATCAGCTTTTCCATGTCGGCAGAGTTGATATGCTCTTCAAGCGCTATTGCGTTATATACCGTGCCGGACGGCGCATTTTCGGCAAAAAAGCGGTTCATTGCTTCTGCCAAGACACCGCTCGTGCAGCCGTAACCCCATTCATACGGATTTCCTGCGAAAACCTTTCGTGGGTCGGGACCGTGAGATTCCTTGCGCTTGTCATAGGTGAAATTATCGTCCCAGCCGAGGTAGTTGTCGGTAAAATCAAGCTTGTCCGTTTCAAAGCCGAGCATCTGCAAAACAGCCGCAGCACAGGCAGGCTCGCAGCCGACAGGCAGCTCGGGATACTGATTGACAAGCGGAACATCAATGGACACCTTTCCGAGAAGTGCAGACGGCTTTTCGTAGTTTTCCCCTATCTCCTCAACGGTATAGCCGCTGTAAAGCGCATGGGGATCCGCACCGAGAAGAGTGTACTTGTCATTCTCGGCAACACGTTCGTTAAAGGTTTCAGTTGTGATAAAATAATCTGCGCAGACCGTTGCCGCCGCAAGACCGACAGCAAGCGCAGCTATAATAGCTTTGTACCGCATTTTCCATTTCCTTAAAAAATTCTTTTGATTATTATAGCATATTTTTATATGCATTGCAAGTTGAACGTACAGAATAAAATGTGACAATTACATCTTGGGGGTATCTTTATGAAAAAAAGACTTTTAAGCTTATTTGCAGCATTTGCGATTATAGCGGCAATGTCTGCGTGTCAAACCACCGATACGCAGCAGGAAACACAGACATCCGAGGTCACAGAGCCTATAATTGAAACGTCTGAAACAGTTATTGCTTCAGAAACTGCACAAACGTCATTATTGACAGAAGACAGTACGCAGACCGATGAAACTGCGACTGAAAAAGCGGTTCAAACCGTAACGATTGCAGGCAGAAAATATGATGCAAATCAAGAAAGTATCTATTTATATGAATCAGATATTACCAATGAGGACATACAACAGCTTTCACACTTTAATAATCTAAAAATTCTCTCGATTGACCTATACTCGGAAAAGCCTGACGTAACCGATCTAAATCCGCTTTCGGAGCTTATGACCGTTGAAAGTCTTTATATTAACGGTACTCACACAGATCTGTCGTTTATTGAAGGAATGACAAATTTGAATTCATTGCGACTTGAACACTTTTTTTGCGAAACTCTTGAGAATATTCCTCAAAACGCAACAGTAACGACATTTGACTGCTGCGAGTCGAAAATATCGGATATAAGCTGGATCGCAAATTTCAGCGAGCTTAATGAACTTAATTTAGCTCACTTTGATTGTGATGATTACAGCCCTATCGGCAAGGCTTCAAAGCTTAAAACGCTTTCAATGTTTATAATCGAAAGCGAAAATACGGATGTAAAATTTTTGGAGAATTTAACTTTACTCGAAAATTTCGATTTTTATCCCGTGAACAGCACTTGTAATTTTGGCGCTGTTTCAAATTGCACAAATTTGGAATATTTATGTGTTTATGCAGATATTGATGATTTAGAATTCTGTAATTCGTTGAATAAGCTTAGGGAATTTTCGTTTTATTCTGCCGATGACAGAGAGTATGACCTATCGCCTCTGTTAAACTGTACCGGCTTGGAGAAAATGTCTTTATACTGCACTTTCAGAGAAGAGGATTTTAATGAACTGAAAATCGCTCTGAAAAATTGTGAGATCAGCAGTCCCAAAAGCATTGACGCCGATTAACAAACTCACTCATATAAATCCATTGCAGGAGCGGATTTCCTGCTCCGATTTTCTCAATTCCGAATAATGAGGTGACCCTATGAAAAAACTCCTATCTGCTGCGCTTGCAGCCGTTATGATACTATCGCTCGCCGCCTGCGGAAGAACAATGAAAACCACCGATGACCTTATCAAAAAGGCACGGAAAGAGATACCGATATCCGATGCAGATACAATTGATATCGTGTATGCAGGCAAATGCCAAAATGGCAGCTATTCCTTGCTTTGGTTCATTTCGGGAAATGAATTTCAGGCGCATTATTACCTTGCTATTGAATGTCTTGAAGCCAACGGCAGCTATGAATTCGAGCAGACGTTCAAGCCGTTAAACCGTGAAAAGGACATCGCCATTCTGCAATGGCAGAGAGGATATGCTTTTCTGATAAACAACACGGAATGCAAAACGCTGCGCATAACCGATATAAACGGCATACATGATATAGCTATCGAAGAGGGCGCATATCCGTATATATGGTATAGCGAAATTATCCCATCTGAATATAAATTTCTCGATGCAGAGGGCAGCGAGATCGTATAAACAACCATAAGCAGGAGTATGAGAATTATGAATGAAAACTTAACAGGACTTGTCCTCGAGGGCGGAACGTTCCGAGGAGTTTATTCGGCAGGCGTTATGGACGCTTTTCTTGAAAACGGCGTGGAATTTCCCTATGTGATCGGCGTTTCGGCAGGAATATCAAATGGCGTTTCCTACGTTTCAAAGCAGTTCGCACGAAACCGTGAGATAATGGATAATTACCGCAGCGATAAGCGTTATATCGGCGCAAGAAATTTCCGGACCTGCAAAAGCGTGTTCGGTCTGGACTTCGTTTTCGGCGAGATCCCTAACGAACTTATCCCATTTGACTATGATACCTTTGCAAGCTATAAGGGCAGAGTCAGAGTAGGCGTGACAAACGCCGTTACAGGCAAAGCCGAATACTTTGACGGTCAGCAAAACGGCAGGGATTGGAAGTATCTTCGTGCCACCTGTTCGATACCGGAACTTTTTCCGCCTGCGGAAATTGACGGAAATCTGTATTATGACGGCGGACTTGTCTGCCCTATACCAATAAAGCAGGCTATCCGTGACGGCTGCACGAAAAATGTCATTATCCTTACGCAACCTGAGGGATTTGTAAAAAAATGCGGCAAGGGAAATATCGTTATGAGCCAGCTTATACGCAGAAAATTTCCCGAAGTTGAAATGCTGCTTCTTGACAGGCACAGAATATATAACCGCCAGATCGAATTCTGCAATGAGCTTGAACGCAGAGGAAAAGCGCTGATCTTCCGTCCGAAGGAAAAACTTGACAGTATGGAAAAAAGCACGGAAAAGCTCCGTGAAACATGGCAGATGGGCTATGATGACGGAACAGCACGAATTGAAGAAGTAAAAAGTTTTCTCGGGAAGCAATATGATATGTATAATACTATAGCAAGACATAAAAATAGACTGACAAAAGGAGGCGAAGGCAAAGCTTGAAGAGTTAGGAACGAACCTGCAGGCAGGCTTGATGCCTGTCAAGGGTGAGTGACGACACTATTCAAGCTTTGCACCGCCAAACTTGTCAGGATATTTTTGTGGATTGCTATAATCTCTGATGAAAGTGTAGACAAAAATCTGCGTCAAAACCATTTATGCAATTTTTTGCTTGATTTTTTGTAAACTTTCTGATCAGAGATTAGTATAATTGAGACCGCAGCGGAGAAAATAACTCCGAGGTGATTTTAATGGAACAAGGACTTGATAAACTGCTGTCCGAAAGCAACTCGGCGAAGATATTCTATACTTCGCTGCCCGATTATGTCCGTGGGGCGATAATGAAAAATACGGATAAAATAACGGACGAAGAAACACTTCGCCGTGAAGCGGATAAGATAATGCACGAGTTCACATCATAATACTAATACTAATCCCTGATAAAAGTGCAGACAAAAAATCTGCGCAAAACCCATATATGCAAGCTTTTGCTTGATTTTTTGTACACTTTTAAATCAGGGATTAGTATAAACAGAACTGCGAAATCAATGAGCCGGTCATGCTTTATTCAGCTTGACCGGCTCATTGGCTTCGCAGATCTATTCTGTCATGATTTTTTCAGCTTCCAGTCTTTGCCGTTCCCACTCGTCCGTGAGCCACTTTGGAAGCTCTTTTTCCTTGGAGTAATAACCAAGCTTTGACGGACGAAGCTTATGCTCTTTCAGCCATATCTGATACTGCTCTTCTATCCAGTCAAGCATTTCGTGGTATCCATCCTGCGACTGCTCAAATACTTTATTTGCCACGATATCGGCAAGGTCATAGCAGCGCACATCATACCATATATCGACCTTAATATCATCTTTCGGAACAATGTGAAAGTTGAAATCATCAAAATTCATGCCGCGTTTTGAGCCGCTGTAATGTCCGCCCATCTGAAAATATTCATATTCGGGTATCTTTATCGAGTAGTTATTCTCCTTCATGGCTTTTCCTCCTCTTAGGCTTGGCTTTCGTCAGAAAAAAGCTGTCATCTATCATTCGTTTTATCTCATCATCGGGAACGTCAGAACTGAGATAGACCGAGTTCCAGTGTACCTTGTTCATGTGATAGGCAGGCGTAACTCCCTTGTATATCGAACGGAGAAAATCTGCATTCATCGGTTCACATTTGAGGTTGACGATATGGTTTTCACCAAGCTGCATTATAAGCCCGAACCATTTTCCGCTGTCCGAATGGCGCAGTACCACCGTTTCATCATCGTTCTCAAACGGCGAATCGGCAGCTGCGCCCGAAAGCGTCAGCGCATATTCTATTACTTCCGTTTTTGTCATAATATCACCGATAATATTATAACATACAGCAGGATCTATTTCAAGTATTTTCTTTGAATCGTGATTCGTGCGAGATAAAAACTGCGTGGGAAATGGAAGGTATGCTTTCACCCTGTTGTGAAGCGGTCGTTGACATCAGCGCTCCGGTCGCACAGAACAGAATGTTTTTCAGCGTTCCGTTTTTCACCTTGTCAAGGAAGTAACCGCACAGAATTGATGCCGAACATCCGCAGCCCGAACCGCCTGCATGAACATCCTGCGCCTCACGGTCAAACATCATCATTCCGCAGTCACGGTGCTGCTTGCTGATGTCGATGTTTTCTTTGCGCAGCAGCTCAATAAGAAGCTCACTTCCGACAAGCCCAAGGTCGCCTGTTATAATTGCATCAAAATCGCTTGGCTGCATTGCCGTATCGTCAAGGAACTGCTTTATTACATACGCAGCCGCAGGAGCCATCGCCGCTCCCATGTTGTTTGCGTCAGTCACACCGAGGTCAACTATCTTTCCGATAGAAACCGCACGGATATACGGCGCAGAAGCCTTTTCCGAAACGATAACAGCACCCGATGCCGTGCAGGTCCATTGTGCAGTAGGTGTGCGCACTCCGCCGTATGAAAGCGGAAAACGGAATTGACGCTCCGCCGAGCAGAAATGTGACGAAGTGACTGCAGCGATCTTGCCGCCTATGCCGCTGTCTGTCATAAGCGATGCAAGAACCAATCCCTCCGACATTGTAGAGCAAGCACCGTAAATTCCAAGCAGCGGGATCTCGAAATCACGCAGTCCATAAGTCGAACCGATGCATTGATTGAGCAAGTCGCCTGCAAACATATAGTCGATATCGTGAGTGCTTAAACCGCCTTTTTTTATCGCAAGAGCAAGAGTGCGCTTGACGAGTTCGCTTTCACCCTTTTCCCAAGTGGATTGACCGAAATAACCGTCCTGCTCGCATTCATCGAAATATGAGCCGAGAGGGCCTTCCGATTCAAGCTTTCCGACAATGGAAGCATAGCTGTGAATGGACGGCGATGACTCCATAATAAAAGTATTGCGTGAAATTTTTTTAGCCATAACAACCTCCGAATTAAAATATTCGGGATTATTATGCCAAGAGGAGAAAAAATTATTCAGAAAAGCCGATCAACCGAAGAATCTCGAAGCAGTAAGGGGCAAGAATAATGCGTAATTCGTAATGCGTAATGCGTAATTTTGCAGCGCTGACAACTGCCGTTAAACCGCAAATCGGACGAAAAGTTTCGTCTACCTTTTAAAAGGTGGCAGGGGGTCACTTTTGTATATTTCTGCAGCTTTATACTAATGTCAAATCGTTCTATAGACAAAGCCGACAGATAGAATAATTCAAGTAGGTAAACTTGTTTACCTTGGAGAGTGACCGCAGGCAGGCTGCCGCCTGTCAAGGGAGCTTGACGCAGAATTGAATTATTATATCAGAGGATTTAGTCTTACGGTTGATTTGATATTAGTATTATTCATTATCCGGCGTTGGTGCAAGTTCTGTATGAATTGGATAATATACACCGTTTGCCTCAATATAATACCCTCCGTTTTCATTTTGATAAATATAATTTCCGCGTAAATTTACGCCAATAACTTTACCATTTGGCTTTTTACGTTCAAAATTTTTAGAAAAATAATAATGATATCTGTCATCATAGATCAAATCAGTATAAAGTTCACCAATAGAGTCGGTTTTAAATTCGAGATTTCCTGTCTTCATATAGTTATCATCATCGTTCTCCCGAAAGTGAGAAAAAACAGACATTCCGATAATTTTAGAAATATCATTTGCATTTACAACCAATGTTTCGCTGCAGTAAAAGGCAGTTATCTCGGATTCGTAAACTGTGCCGAAAAGCTCATTTTCTACTTTAACATCATTCTCTGTAAGTGTTATGATATTATTGTTTACTCTGAATGTAAACTCACCGTCAGAATATTTCATTTTGGAGTCGATGTACTTTTTTATAAAGTCTGTTGTGATATAAATCTGCAGAGTGTGAGAGCCGCTTTCTCCGATAAAACTTATAGGATTTTCCTCATAAATCAGTCCTGCGGTGTCTATAATTTCGCCATCGACCTTAACACTGCGAGGGTAATTGATAAGGTTGATTCCGTTGTGATCCATATTATCCGGCATATCATTAGAATCACAGCTAACTAAGCAAAATATGAACAATAAGCAAAGAGCAATTGATAATGTCTTTTTCATATTGATAACCTCTCAAATTACGAATAGCAAATGTCTAAGGAACCGCTGATTAATACGTTTCTGCCGTTTTTCAAAATGTACTCAAAGGCGTTAACTCATACATTTTTCAAAACGGCGAAACGATTGCTTCGCTTTGCCGCAGCAATAATCAGCCGTTCCCTAATACTAAACACCAATAAAAGCGGAAAAAAATCTGCGCCGAAATCCAATATAAAACTGTTTTCAACAGTTACGAGATTGTCGGCTTGATTTTTTTCATATTTTAAATGGTGTTTAGTATAATAACTATTTTTTGCAAAAACGCCTCCGCATTTGAAACGGAGGCGTTATTTTTTTGTTATACTGCAAACCTTAGATTATTTGCCGTAGTATGCGAGTCTGAGGAGTTCCTTGAGCTCGTCGATTCTC
>JBJEQL010000263.1:0-2402 GCA_051881735.1 Oscillospiraceae bacterium | reverse complement strand
ACCGAAACGATGCGCCGACAGTTCACCGAAAGCTTTAACCGCATCAACGAGAATTTCAAGCAGATATTTGTTGAGCTTTTCGGCGGAGGACGTGCCGAGCTTACGCTCACCGACCCCGATGATGTCCTTGAATCGGGAATTGAGATAAAGGTCGCACCTCCGGGCAAGGTCATCAACAATCTTTCGCTGCTTTCAGGCGGCGAGCAGGCTTTCGTTGCGATATGCATTTATTTCTCCATCCTGAAAATAAAGCCTGCGCCGTTCTGTATTCTTGACGAGATCGAGGCTGCGCTTGATGATATAAATGTAACGAAGTATGCACAATATCTGCGCAAATTCACCGATACAACGCAGTTTATTCTTGTTACGCATAGACGTGGCTCTATGGACGAAGCTGACGTTATGTACGGCGTAACAATGCAGGAAAAGGGTATCTCAAAGATACTTCGTCTTGAACAGCCGCCGCAGAATATAGATGCCAACTGATACAGGGGTGACAATATGCTTGATATGAACACAGCGCAGGAAGCGTTCGTCAATATGCTTATGCAGGGCGAAAGCTGCACGGCGATAATATACTGCGTTTTCAAACCGACAGGCTTTTTCGCAGGAACGGTCGGAAACACGGTAAACCCCGGATATGCAGCTGTGACAAACTGCGGACGGCTGCTTACGATACAGACAAGCTCGCTCGGATATTTTGTCGGAAACAACTCCGCAGCGGCATATAATATTGCTTCTGCGGCAAAGCTTAAAGTACATAAAAATATTTTCGGACAGTATGCTTTTGATTGTGTTTTCCCTGCAGACGGGAAAAATGTCAAGGTACATTTTCAGGCGGCAAAAAAGGTTCTCGGTTCGGGACATCCCGAACAGGAGAGCAGTCTTGAAACGGTCGTATCAATCTTATCCCAATATGAAACACGATAAAGTGAGGTCATGCACATGAACATTTTCAGCAAGATCGCCGAGGGCGTAAAGAAAACCAAAGACTCGATGATGAGCAAATTCGAGGGACTTTTCGGTGCTCATTCAAAGCTGGACGATGATTTTTTCGATGAACTTGAAGAGATACTTATAACCTGCGATATCGGCGTTGAAACTTCGCTTTCGATCGTTGAAAAGCTTCGTGCTTCGGTCAAGGAGAAAAAACTTTCAACTCCCGATGAAACAAAAACCGAGCTTAAATCGATAATTGAAGAGATGCTCGGTGAGGATAAGAAGATAGATACTTCCACAACTCCGTCTGTTATACTCGTCATAGGCGTAAACGGTGCAGGAAAAACCACCACGATAGGAAAGCTTGCGGCTAAGTACAAGAGCGAGGGCAAAAAAGTCCTCGTTGCCGCTGCGGATACGTTCCGTGCGGCTGCTATCGAACAGCTTCAGATATGGACAGAACGTGCAGGCGTTGATATTGTTAAGCACGCCGAGGGTTCCGACCCTGCAGCGGTAGTTTTTGACGCTGTAACTGCGGCAAAGTCAAGAGGTACGGACGTACTTATCTGCGACACAGCAGGCAGACTTCACAACAAGAAGAACCTTATGGATGAGTTACGAAAGATAAGCCGTATCATTCATGAGCAGGGTGAGGGCTGCTCACTTGAAACGCTTCTCGTTCTTGACGCAACGACAGGTCAGAACGCTGTTAATCAGGCGAAGCTTTTCAGCGAGGTAGCCGACATCACGGGCATAGTTCTTACAAAGCTTGACGGAACGGCAAAGGGCGGTATAATCATCTCCATTCACAACGAGCTTGGAATCCCCGTAAAGCTTGTCGGGGTGGGCGAAAAGCTTGACGACCTGCAGGAATTCTGTGCTCATGATTTTGCAGAGGCACTCTTTGATAATGAAACCGATTTTGATTATAACTATGAGCGTCTGACCGATGAAGAAACGGCTGAAAATGCGGCAGAAGAGCCTGAACTTGCCGAAGAAGTCAGCGCTGAAACTGACGGAGATGAGCTTGAAGAAGTACCTGTTGAAGAAGCTGTTTCCGAAGCTGAAGAAGCCGTTACACAGCCTGAAGAAATCGTTGAGGAGTTAGCTGAAGAGATTGCCGAAGCAATTTCGGAAGAAACAGAAGAAAGCAAAGATATTTCTGCAGAAGGATCGGTTGCAGATGAAGAAACTGATTCCGAAGAAGCGGAAGAAAAGTCTGAAAAGAAAGACCCGAAAAACGGCAGATTCGGTTTTCTTTTCAAGGAAATTTCTTTCGGCAAGAAGAAAAATGACAGCGAGGATAAGTCTTAAAATTCTTGATTTTCAGACTGTGAGTTTTGTTTCTTTGGCCGACGCCTCGATTTGCTGTCGCAAACCACAAAACTCAAAAAGGAATGATTATAATAATGAAAATAATACTTGCATCAAACAACAAAAACAAGCTTCGTGAATTCAAGAAC
>JBJEQL010000262.1:0-9564 GCA_051881735.1 Oscillospiraceae bacterium | reverse complement strand
TATATCCTCCGTTTAAAGCATAACCACACAAACCGTACAACCGTGTTTATGCAGTGCCTAAGGAACCGCCGATATTGCTGCGGTAAAAACGCTTCGCTTTGCCGCAGCAATAATCAGCGATTTCCTAAATCAATATTTTACTTCAAGATCTGTAAACTCTGCGGTATTTCCGCCTGTCGCATAAAGTCCGAGTACAACTCCTGTGAATCCTCCCGATACTTCGCTTGAAAGATATTTGGACTGACCGCCGCCAAGATGAATACGGTTGCCGTTATCATTCACAAAGAAGTTATAGAAAACGCTGTCCGATACAATTTCAAGCCTTGCATAGCTGCCGGAGATAGGAACTGCTGTCTGAGTATGCTTTATTCCGCCTATGTTAAGCTTCAAAACAGCCTCAAAACCGCTTTCACAAGCTCTTATTGCGACATCGTAATGCTCGTTTTCGCACATATAGACTGAAACGCCTGCTTCGCCCTTATCTATGCTGACATCAACGCTGTAATTCATATCAAAATCACGCTGACGAAGTGCAATAAATGTCGGAGAATCAACCTCATCAAGAGTTATATCTGTGCCTTTGAGCACAGCCTTGTCCGAAAGCTCGTAATTATCAAAATTCGGGTGACGAAGATAGCACCAGTCGATTTTCCAGTCGGTATTTTTAAAGGTGTAGAGTTTCTTTTCGGTTTGTGCAAAATCGCCGTCTATTTCATATTCAAAATCGGTCGTTCCGTCATTGCCTGCGGTAAACCAAACGTCCTCTCCAAAGCTTACAGGAGTTAAGAATACCTCACGTCCAAGGTGGTGATACGGCTGCCAGATTTGGATCTGTCTGAAACCGAGAGTTAAAATATGCCAGTTACCGTTTTTATCGCAGATAAGGTCGCCGTGACCAATTCCCTGAATAATGAACGGTGCTTTATTTCTGTTTGTGAGAACGGGGTTATTTGCATAATTCTCGAATTTTCCCCATACAGACTTTGAACGTGAATATGTGACCATGTGGCCATATTCGGTACCGCCCTCAGCTGCCATAAGATAATACTCACCGTTGATTTTATACATGTGAGGGCTTTCAAGATAACGTCCGCCCGAGCCTTTCCATATACACTTACTCGGTGAGAGTTTTTTTCCGCTTGCAATATCAATTTCGCACTGAATTACACCGCCCTCGCCTTCATCGTCCTGTCCGTTGCTGAGGAAATAAACCTTTCCGTCATCATCGAAAAGAAGTGAAGGGTCAATACCCGACTGGTCAACATAGATAGGCTCAGACCATTCACCGTAAATATCATCGGTGTAAACATAGAAATTATGATGAGTTGTGTCGTTGGTCGTTACCATGTAAAATCTGCCATTGTTATATCTTATTGTAGGTGCGAACACGCCGCCCGAGCTGTTGATCTTTTCAAGCATAACCTGACTTTTGCGTGTTAAAACGTGTCCGATCTGCTTCCAGTTAATAAGGTCATCACTTTCAAAAAGAGGAACGCCGGGAAAATACTGGAACGAGCTTGAAACAAGATAATACTTTCCGTTTGCAGCGCATACGGACGGGTCGGGATAAAAACCTTTGATGATCGGATTTGTATACTTCATAATCATTCTCTCCAAAACTCCTCCGCCAAAATACAGAGGGAAAAATAAGGCATTACCGCCTAAAAAACTAATGCGATAATGCCTTATTATACCATGCTGATCTCATTGTGTCAATGATTTATAAAGCTGTACTAACTGATTTATTGTGCTATAACACAAATTAACTATGACAGGATTTTTGTCCGCAGATCTCATACCATTGACAATCTCCGCACACATCGGCAAGCTTGTTTCCCTTAATTATATTCTTTGATACAAGCTGACGGAATTCACTCCACGACATTTCCGCTCCGTTTTCGATATGGCAAAGCTTCAAAACTGTGTTGTCATATTTTCTGACCTTTTCAAATGATTCGCATACACCGCTGCGGTCATGTGGACAGGCTTTACATATTTCATCGGTATGATCGATTATCCTTACGTTCGGATTTTCTTCGAGCAAGGCTATCATTTTTGACATATTCGCCGTAAAATCATCGCTGTAACCCTTGCCTTCAAAAAAGCTTATGCAAAGTCCGTGGTGCGCTCTTATATTAAAGCTTGACATATTTTTTCAGCTGCTTTGTAAGCAATATTGCGAGTGCGATCTTGATTGCATCGGGGATAATGAACGGGAAAACGCACCAGCCGAGAGCGGCCATCAGTCCGATAGACTCAACATTTCTTGCATAAACTACCATAAACCAAATCGTTCCAAAAGCGTAACAAACGATTAGTCCAAGGACCATTGCAATAATTACCGGAACAAGCTTTTCTCCGAACATTTTTGTGATACCCCAGTATACAAGTCCAGAAAGCAGAAATCCGACTATGTATCCTCCGGTAGTTCCGAAGAGTATTCCGATTCCTCCGCTGAAGCCTGCGAAAACAGGCACTCCGACCGCACCGAGAAGGATATAAACGAGGATCGCAAGCGTTCCCTTTTTTCCTCCTAAGAGTCCGACTGCCATAAACACGCCGAACGTCTGGAGCGTGAACGGAACAGTCGCAGGAATGGATATCCATGAACAAACAGCGATCATTACCGCCATAAGCGCCGTAAATACAAGCTCCTTTGTACTAAAACGACTTTTTTTGATTTCCGAACTTTTTGTTTCTGTAATTTCTGACATAAGTTTTTACCTCCTTTAATTCTGTTGACAATTGTCTACTTTTTTGAGATTAATTTAGTTTACAATATCTATTATAGCTTTCTTAGACGTCATTGTCAACCTATTATAGAATTTGGGTAGACAATCAAGCTAAAATTAACAGATATTTAAAACTGCCTATTGAAAAAGACAGCTTTATATGATATAATGTATACAAATTATAAAGGAGAGATCACTATAATGAAATCAAATAGAGTAGCACTTTTCATTGCGCCGGTTCTCACAATTGTTATCGGTATCATTCTGATAGCAAATTCAGTGGAAACCACCGTGCTGATATGCCGTATCATCGGTATAATTCTTCTTATGAGCGGAGTTTTCTTCACAGGTTCTTCCCTGCTCAACATGAATTCAATGATGCGCAAGATCAGCATTGTTCCGGGACTTATCCAGCTTATTCTCGGACTGTTTATTATGATTCGTCCAGATAAAATTGTAGGAATGATAACTATTATTATAGGAATAATCGTTCTTGTCCAAAGCTTTGGTATCCTTGAACACGGTCTTGAAACCAAAATGCTTGGATACAAATTATGGTGGGGAACGGCTGCGCTCGCTGTTACTATGGCGATACTCGGAATCATCATTATCGTTAATCCGTTCGGGGCAGTTTCGGCAGCAATGAAGTTCACGGGAGTTGTTCTTGTGATACAAGGAGTTTCCGATATCATAACACGATACAAAGCTGATAAGGTTATCGAAAAGATGAAAGACCGGGGCAGCAACGATTATATTGACACCGATTACACAATCAAATAAAACGAATGCACAGTCCTGTGTATATCACGGACTGTGCATTTTTAAGCGGCACTGTTTTCACTCAGAACATTTCTTTTCTGCGCTGACTGCGTATTTCCGCACGTTTTTCCGCAAGCGCCCATTCTGCCTTTTCTTCGTCTGTTTCAAGCCTTAATCTTGGGACTTCAACAGGCTTTTCGTTTTCATCAATTGCAATGATTATAACATAAGCCGTGTTGATAAGCGTTCTGCTTGAATCGAGATGTTCAACGTATGTTTCAACACAGACTTCCATTGAAGTTCTGCCGACGTAGGTTATCTTTCCGCAAAGAATAACGGTATCATTCAGATGTGCAGGAGCTTTGAATGTAAGCGTATCCACAACTGCGGTCGTAACGTTTCTTCCCGAATGACGACGTGCTACGACAGAAGCAACAATGTCTATCCATTCCATAAGTCGTCCCCCGAAAAGGCGGTTATAGCCGTTCATATCTTTTTGAGTTAAGATCTGAACCTGCTCTGCGTATGAATCTTTAACTGTTTTTTCCATTTTTATACTTCCTTTATAAAGTTTGGTGATAATTTGGACAGAGAAAAATACTTTTATGCCCTTTCAAAAGTCCTTGACGGTGAACATAAAAGGGCAGGAATAGGAACATACGGCGAAAAAACCGTCCATTCCGTTTTAAAAAACTACTTTGAGCCGTTTGAGGACAGTCATGAACAAAAGATCGGCGGATTTATTGCTGATATTGTCGGTGAAGACGGCATAATCGAAATTCAGACCGCAGGCTTTGACAGACTGCGTAAAAAGCTTGCTGCTTTCCTTGAAGTCAGCGATGTTACCGTTGTTTATCCTATCCCATATAACAAATGGCTGATACCGATTGACCCCGAATCGGGAACATTGGGCAGAAAACGGAAATCCCCCAAAAAAGGTTCTCCATACGATATTTTTCCCGAACTATATAAAATAAAACCGTTTCTTTCAAATGAAAGGCTTCATTTTTGCATTGTAATGCTTGATGTTGAAGAATATCGTCAGCCGCCTGAAACAACGGGACTGAAAAGAGGACGGCGCAGAGGCAGCACACGTTATGACAGAATTCCCATTGCGCTTTGTGATGAACTGCATTTTGACAAGCTTTCCGACTGGCTTTATTTTGTCCCAAACGGTCTTGACAAAGAATACACTTCGAAGGAATTTGCGTCAAAAGCAGGTATACACACAGGTACAGCACAACTTGTACTTAACATCCTTACAGCGCTCGGAGTGACCGAACGCATTGGAAAGCAAGGCAACAGCTACTTATACAAAACGGTCATTCAAACAGATGAAGAAACCTTTCCGCCTCACGCTTGAGCCGTGCAGTTGGCAGTCCGACAACGTTGAAATAATCTCCGTAAATCCGTTTTGCAGGGAGCAGACCTTTATCTTGTATGCCGTAAGCGCCTGCCTTATCCATAGGTGAGCCTGTTCTAATATAGTTTTCTATTTCTGTGTCGGAAAGAGGATAGAACTCGACCTCTGTTTCTTCGGAAAAGCTAAGGCTCCTGCCGTTATAAAACAAGCAAACGCCGGTGATCACCTTATGGATATTCCCCGAAAGCTCGGATAACATTCGTTTTGCGTCTGCTTCATCGGTAGGCTTACCGTAAACTCTGCCGTCAAAAACAACTATGGTATCGCAGCCTATCACAAGCGAATCACTATGACTTTCGGCTATATGTGCAGCCTTTTTCACAGCGAGGAATTCCGCACTCTGTTCTGCAGGTATCTCACACGTAACGTTTTCCTCCACATCGGACGGTATGCATTCAAATCCATCAAAAACGCTTGCCAGAAGCTCTCTCCTGCGTGGTGAAGCAGAAGCAAGAATTACTTTCATATTTTTTATTCCTTTCTTTTAAGAGGTACTTTACAATGATTATAAAAACTTATGACTATCTTCCCGAAGAAGCACGTTTTATCCGACAGACTGTTTTTGTTGAAGAACAAGGCTTTAAAGAAGAGTTTGACTCTATTGACAGTACAGCCATCCATGCGGTTGCATTTTTTGACGGCGTTCCTGCTGCAACAGGCAGAATTTTCCCCTCGGAAGAGGACGGAGTTTTCTTCCTCGGCAGACTTGCCGTAATAAAAGAATTCCGCAAAGGCGGCACAGGAAGTGCCATGATAAATCATCTTGAAATCGAAGCATTAAAGCACGGCGCTGACAAGATCAAGCTTCACGCTCAGGTTCAGGCACAGCCTTTCTACGAGAAAAACGGCTACACAGCAGAGGGAGAAGTTTTCCTTGAAGAATTTGCGCCGCACATAACTATGGTAAAATCCCTTAAAAATTGATAATTCCAAGGTGTTCAAGAAGTATTTTTATGCCCATAAGTACAAGGATAATTCCGCCTGCAAGTTCTGCTTTGCTCTTATATTTGCTGCCGAACTTGTTTCCGATAACAACTCCGATTATCGAAAGTACAAATGTTGTAACACCGATAATTGAAATTGCCGACCAGATATTAACACTCAAAAATGCAAAGGTAATTCCAACTGCAAGAGCGTCAATACTTGTTGCGACTGCAAGGATTGTGAGCTCCTTGATATCCAGTTTGTCTTCTTCCTGCTTATCTTCGGCGTTCCACTCCTTTATCGCTTCAACGATCATCTTTCCGCCAATAAATCCGAGCAGCACAAAAGCTATCCAATGGTCGATCTTTGTGATGTATTTTTCAAATCCTATTCCGAGAAAATAACCAACAAGCGGCATTAATGCCTGAAAACCGCCGAAGAAAAGAGCGATCACACCTGCGTGTTTAAAATTGACCTTTCCGCGCATATTCAGTCCCTTACAGACGGAAACCGCAAATGCGTCCATCGAAAGACCTACACCGATTAAAAACAACTCTGCAAAACCCATAACTATCTCTCCTTAAATAAAAAAGCTTATGCCCGTGATGCGGTACATAAGCAGAAAGTAAAAAAGGGCGCAGATGTACAGCAAAAAGGCGCTATACATAAGTCTTGTCAAGAAAAAACTTTCCTCCCGAACCGGGCAAAAGATATGCCGGTATGTCGATTCGGGCATGTAATATTAAAATATTACATTGACTACTCCCCTATGAGTTTAAAAGCAACGTCATATGATCTGTATGACAATTTCCTTAAAGTATTTTACAATATTTAACACTGCTTGTCAAGTCATTTTATGCAAAAAAATACACTTTATTCTAATAACCAATTGAAAAGTTCAAAAAAATCAGCGCCAAAACTTGCATATATGATTTTGGCGCAGTTTTTTGCCTAAACTTTTATTGATTTTAGAATATTTACTCGACAGAACGTTTTTTCATCGCAGGATGTCTTAAAAGTCTGATAATAAGCGGGATCACCATAAGAACCCACACGATAGGTTCGGAGAGGATTATTCCCATATACCCGATTCTCGGAGCAAGCAGCATAACAACGCCTACCTTGCCAAGAAGCTCGATCGCACTTGAAAAGATCGGTGTTTTATGCACTCCCAATCCTTGAAGCGCATTTCGGAACACGGATATAACCGCTGTTACGCAATAAAGAATACAGTTTATACGCAGATAAAGCGTTGCCGTTTCTATTATTTCGGGAACATCCGTTGAAGTGATAAACTTCAGAAGCGGCGGCGCAAAGCTGTATATGAACACTATTAAAAATACACACCATATCCAGCAATAAAGCACCGAAAGGAACACTCCCCTGCGTATCCTTCCGTATTTTTCCGCACCGTAATTCTGGGCGCAGTAAGCAGCCATTGTCATACCAAATACCGCAAACGGCATCATAAAGAAGCTTGTGAGCTTTCGTGCAGCGGTATGTGCAACGATAATGTTTGTTCCGAATGTATTGATAGAACTCTGGAGAGCGACTGTTCCGAATGCAACAAAGCTGTTCATAAATCCCATTGAAAGGCCGCTGCTCATCAGCCCCTTTACCATATCCGCAGACAGCGAAAAATCCTCTGCTTTCAAGCGGAGTATGCCATACTTTTTCAACATATATGCAAAGCAAAGTACAGCTGAAATAATCTGCGAAATAATTGTAGCGTATGCAGCACCTTCGACATTCATTCCTGCTTTTGCGATAAGTATATAGTCAAGCGCAACATTCAGCACAGATGATATGATAAGGAAAATAAGCGGTGTTATCGTATCGCCTATCGCTCTTAAAATGCTTGCGCAGACGTTATATATCATGGAAGCGGTCATTCCGAGGAGAATTATCCTTGCATAAGCGTATGCGCTTTCATAGTGCTCAGACGGAATATTTAGCGCACCAAATATCTGCGGCAGGAACAACACGCTGAAAACTGTAAGAACTAACGAAATAAGGATACCAAGCATAAGCGTATGAGCAACTGCGCTGCGAAGCTTCTTTTCATCCCTGGCTCCGAAACTCTGCGCCGTTACAACAGCAAATCCGTTGGTAAGCCCGATGAGAAATCCAACGATAAGGTCGTTGAGCGTTGATGTTGAGCCAACAGCTGCAAGAGCATTGTTTCCGAGAGTATTTCCGACGATATATACATCGGCAAAGCTGTAAAACAGCTGGAATATATTTCCTATTGCAAGAGGAATTGCAAAGTTGATTATAAGTCTGCCTATTTTGCCTTGTGTCAAGTCTTTCATAAAAATTCACCTGTAATTTTTCAAATTGATTTGATTTTAGCATAGAACAAATATCATTTATTGCAAAATTATAGGATTTTATGTTAAAACTTTTCTTTTGCAGGATGATCTTTCAAAAAAACTATTTGCCAAAATTTGAATTTGTACTATTATAAATGCGATTATATACCAAATATGTATATTTTAAACTGTTTATTGCGGAATATTGTAGTTTTTATCGGTTTTATCGAGTGATATATATAAATTTATATGTATTATGTATCAAAAAACAGTTGAAATTTATAAAAAATGTGTTATAATATAATTGTAAACAAAAAGAATCAGCAAAACCTAAAAGATTCATTTCGGGTTTTGACTGACGAATTTAAATAACAGGAGGAAAAACACATGGTTAATTTTGATCAGTGGAACGGTTTCGAAGGCAGACTTTGGAAAGAGCAGATCGACGTAAGAGACTTCATTCAGAAGAACTACACACCCTATGACGGTGACGAATCTTTCCTTGCAGGCCCTACCGAAGCTACAAACAAACTTTGGGGTAAACTCCAGGAACTTATGATCGAACAGCGTAACAAGGGCGGCGTTCTTGACTGCGAAACAGAGGTTGTAACAGGTCTTACTGCTTACGGTCCCGGATATATCGATGAGTCCATGAAGGATCTCGAAAAGGTTGTAGGTCTTCAGACCGATAAGCCCCTCAAGAGAGCTTTTATGCCTTACGGCGGTATCAAGATGGCTCAGCAGGCTGCTGAGAGCTACGGCTACAAGGTAAACCCCAAGTACGACCAGATCTTCAATGAATATCACAAGACACATAACCAGGGCGTATTCGACGCTTACACACCTGAGATCAGAGCTGCTCGTAACAGCCACATCATCACAGGTCTTCCCGATACATACGGCCGTGGACGTATCGTAGGCGACTACAGAAGAGTTGCTCTTTACGGTATCGATCACCTCATCAAGATGAAGGAAGCTGACAAGGCTAACACCGGTGACGGCACAATGACAGATGATGTAATCCGTCTCAGAGAAGAGATCACAGACCAGATCAACGCTCTCAAAGGCATGAAGAAGATGGCTGAAATCTACGGCTACGACATCTCACAGCCTGCAAAGAACGCTAAGGAAGCTGTTCAGTGGCTCTACTTCGGTTACCTCGCTGCTATCAAGACACAGAACGGCGCTGCAATGTCCGTTGGTCGTGTATCCACATTCCTTGACATTTACATTGAAAGAGATATCAAGGCCGGAATCCTTACAGAATCCGAAGCTCAGGAACTCATCGACCATATGGTTATGAAGTTCAGAATGGTTAAGTTCGCAAGAATTCCTTCCTACAACGAGCTCTTCTCCGGTGACCCTGTATGGGCTACACTTGAAGTTGCAGGTATCGGTATGGACGGACGTTCAA
>JBJEQL010000261.1:0-2410 GCA_051881735.1 Oscillospiraceae bacterium | reverse complement strand
CATCAAATCCGTCCGCACGGAGCTTTTTTACAAGTATCTTGTTAAGATCGGGATCATCCTCGGCAATAAGCAGCTTCATAGTATCACCGTCCTTTAAATTTGTATCAATTATATCACGGTATTACTCCTTTTGCAAGACAGAGTGTGATTTTTACGGATATTTTACAAGTAAGCTCCGATTTTTAATTTTATATTAATTTTTAGGTGGTATATTTAAAATAATTTTTGTTTCAAGGAAGATCAACAGTATGGATAAATATAAAAACAACTGTCTGCTGCAGTTTTTTTAACCAAAAATCCGTCACTCTTTAGTGGCGGATTTTTGTGATATGATAATTATATGATTTTATGCTGATTTACTTTCCTTTTTTGTAAGCAGAAAACCGCAGGCAATAGCCGTAAGCGGTGCAACACTTACAAGACCGAAGCTTCCGACAACGGTATGCACTATCTCGGCGGCAACGTATTTATAATTTAGGATATTTCCGAGAGGAGTACCCTGCGCCATGAACACCATAAGCAATGCACAGCAGCTTCCCGAATATGCCAGCAGAAGAGTGGTCGTTATTGTTCCCATTGCCGCCCTGCCTACGTTAAGTCCCGATCTTATCGCCTCAATTCGGCTGATATCGGGCTTTTTCTGTATGACCTCATGCACGGCGGATGTTATATCAACCGCAAGATCCATTACTGCGCCCGATGAACCGATAAAAATACTTGCCATAAATATCTTTGTCAGGTTCAAATCGTTGTAGCCGTTATACAGAAGGCTTTCCGAAAAAGCCATTACAGCGCCGTGTATCTTGAAAACATCCGTGAAAATCATTCCTGTGACAGCGGTCGTGATAATGCCTGCGCCAACGCCGAGCGAAGCCGCTGCGGTACGTCTGTCAAAGCCGTAAACAAGCGCAATTATCATTACCGACAGCAGCAAAACTATAACTCCGCCCGTTATTATCGGATTCATACCTTTAAGATACAGCGGAACAAGCAGTTTCCATATAGAAAGCACCGTCACAACAAATGAAAGCACGGCTCTGACACCTGTTTTTCCTGCAAAAGCAACGAGAAACACAACAAAAATTGCCGCCAGAATAAGCTCGCTGTTAAGACGGTAATGGTCTACCATTGTCACAGACAGAATTTCATCGTCACGATAGCTTACAAGTACATACGCTTTGTCGCCCTCGGCAAAGATCTTATCCTGTTCAAGAGAGCCGTTGAGCATATTCACAGCTTCGGTTTCCTGCCCCTTGAACATACCGCCGAGAAGTCTTACTTGACATACCTGCTCACCCTGACGAACAAGTCCGGTATCAATTATAGCAGAATTATCACAGGAGATGACCTTTGCTGCGCATCGGTCGCTTCCGGTATATGTTGCAGCACCCTCAAAGCCTGTCGGTATCAGCAGCAAAATGACTATTAAAAGCACCGCTGCGATAACCGGCGCATTATATCTGATTTTTTCCGACATAAACAAAAACCTTTCATATATATTGCTCCCCAAATTAACTATTGAATTTTCTGCTTGCCTGCTGCCGAAATCCGTCGTCAGAAAGCCTTGCAATATCCGCAGATTCCTGCGGTTTTCTTCATAGGCTTTCGTCAGCGGTCCTGCGCATAAATCTTCATCAGTTGATTGGCGGAGCAATAGTATCGCTCCCGCACGTTATGTACGGGAGCTTTTATGGAGAAATCAGGAAAACACTTGCTTATTACTTTACATTTGTGAGAAGTGCAAGCTTGTTGTAAATGTCGGTGTTATCATAATATCCGCCGAAAAGTTCCTGACCTGCGCCCTTTGCAAATACTGCAACGGGAAGTCCTGTGTGAGCGTAAGAGCTGAAATTGATGCCCGACTTGTTGTTGAGGATATGTGTGATCGTTACGGAGAGAGGTTCGTATGTGCCGTAGAGGATATATTCTTCATCGGTAAGCTCCTCTTCACCGCCGCTCATTGTCTTGTCGTATGCGGCTTTGAGCTTTTCCATTTCCCAGTCGGTAAGGATAAGGTTGGGGTTGGTCTTGTCAGTTGCATTTTCGGGAGCAACAAGTCCGAAAAGCTTCTGAACATCTTTGAGTACCTTTTCAAAGGATGTTCCGTTCTCTTTATACTTTGCAACATAGTCGCTGTCATACTTTGCATAAGAGATCTTCTGGTTTTTCAGATTTGTAAGATATGTATCATAGTTTGTTCCTGCGTAGCCGATAGTCAGACCGCCTGTTTCGTGGTCGCCTGTTACAAGGATAAGTGTTTCATCGGGGTGCTGGTTATAGAATTCAACTGCTTCTGCGACAGCAAAGCTGAGAGCGGCTGTATCGGAGATAGTTGAGCCTGCATCGTTAGCGTGACAAGCCCAGTCGATCTTTCCGCCTTCGACCATCATAAAGAAGCCTGTGTCATTAT
>JBJEQL010000260.1:0-2426 GCA_051881735.1 Oscillospiraceae bacterium | reverse complement strand
CGTCTTTGAGTACATTTTGAAAAACGGCTGAAACGTATTAATCAGCGTTTCCTTAGCATTTTTATATATAAATAGCAAAAGAGCGCCATATTCTGTGGTGCTCTTTTTGTGTAAACAACGTAAAATCACCCTTTTTTCGCAATTTTCTCTTATGTGTCGGGATTTCCTAATATTATACTAATCTTTAATCAATCTTTAAGGTACTGTAATGTCTTGGGTCATTCTTGCTCTTGCCATGTTGCTGCATATCGAATATACTGTAAAATATGCCACTCCACGTTTCATAGAGCCTTTATTTTGCGTGATCCTACGGTTCGTTTGTTGTAATTTCTCAAAAAATGTGGTATGCTTTAACCAAAGGAGGACAATGTTATGGATCAGATTAAAATCGGACAGTTTATTGCACAGATAAGAAAAGAGAAAGGATTGACCCAGCGGCAGCTTGCCGATGAGCTTCTTATCAGCGACAGAACGATCTCAAAATGGGAAACGGGTAAGGGATTGCCCGAGGTATCATTGATGCTGCCTCTTTGTGAAATTCTCGGTATAAATGTGAATGAACTGCTTTCGGGAGAGCGGCTCTCCGATGATGAGTACATAAAGAAAGCCGAAGAAAACATTGTAAACATTCTCGGTGAAAAGCAGACAAATATTAAACGAATACTGACCTCAGGCACGATTTTTGTGATAACAGGTATTGCCGTAGGTCTGAATTATAGTGCAGTTTTTTCCGGCAGCCTTGAACTGAAACCTACGATACTGCTTATAATTTCGGCAGTTATCACCTCTGTTCTCGGAATAATACTTGGTTTTACCGTTGACCGCAAGGCAGGATATTTCGAGTGTACCGAATGTCATACCGTCTTTACTCCAAGCATCAAGACATATTTAAAGGGCGGTCTTACCGTAACGCCCTTTTCGGCTTATTTCGATTGTCCTCATTGCGGAAAGGCCACATACTGTAAGCGAAAATTTACAAGATAATACATAACGAAAGGTCATAATATGGAGATATTGCGTGCAGAAAATTTAGTAAAAACCTTTCAGATAAGCGAAAAGCAGAGAAAATCTCTCGGCCTTACCGAACGCAGAAAGATGGCGGTAAACGGTATCAGCTTCACCGCTCATTCAGGCGAGGTTTTTGGACTTTTAGGTCCCAATGGCGCAGGCAAAACCACAACTATGAGAATGCTGTCAACACTTATTAAGCCTGACAGCGGCGATGTGTTTTATAATGATAAGAGTGCTGTAAAAGATCCCACGGGCATACGCTCTGAATTTGCGTTCCTTACCACAGATTTAAAGCTCGATATGAAATCGACCGCCGATGAAATGTTTGATTTCTTTGCAGAGCTTTATCATATTCCTTTCGAGATCGCCAAAAAACGTAAGGCTGAACTTTTTGAGAATTTCGGTATCACCGCCTTTGCAGATACAAAAATAAGTAAGCTGTCACAGGGTATGCGTCAGAAGGTCTCCCTTGTAATTTCTGTTATCCACGACCCGAAATTCATTATTTTTGACGAGCCGACAAACGGTCTTGACATTATCGCCGCAAGAGATGTGCGTGATTTTATTCTTGAAATGAAAGCCAAGGGCAAGTGCGTTATTATCTCCACACACCTTTTTGACCTTGTGGAAAGAATATGCGACCGTGCGGCAATAATAGTTGACGGAAAGGTCGTGGAGAATGACACTCTTGAAAGCATTATGAACGGACGCCCCCTTGAGGACGCTTTCTATGAAATTTACTCGAAAATAAAGGGGGCAGACAGCTGTGCTTAAGGATATCTTGACTGTTGCAAAAAAAGAGCTTAGATCCTGTTTTTCCGATAAGGCTATACTGGCGCAGATCCTGCTGCTGCCCTTTTTAATGGTATTTGGATATTCCATGCTTATGTCTGTATTCAGCGAAACAACAGATGAAGCTGACAAAAGTAATTATACTGCATATTGCATAAACGTTCCCGAATATATGACCGACGATTTTACAGAGCTTGGACTCAAAAATGCAGGACAAGACAAAATCGATACAATTAAAAATGACATCTCCGAAAAGAAATGTGACCTGCTTATAGTATTTCCTAAAGATTTTACTATTGCCGAAGTCGGTGCCGCAGCACTTTCCAATGTTGAAATTTGGTACAACTCCGAAAGCACCGATTCTGTTATGCTTTACAGCAAAACAATGGCTCTCCTTGACGCTTTTCAGCCCAATGTATTTACGGTCAATGCCGATACGGATATTGACTATGATTTTGGCGATGAGGATTATGGTGTGAAACGGCTGCTTGGTATTATTCTTCCTGTGATGATATTGATGTCGGTATTTATGGTGTGTATGAACCTTGCCGCAGAGTCTATTGCAGGCGATAAGGAACGGGGATTTCTCAACACAATGCTGATTGCTCCAATTAAAAGAAGCA
>JBJEQL010000259.1:0-9680 GCA_051881735.1 Oscillospiraceae bacterium | reverse complement strand
GACTTGTAAAGGGCGCTTCAAAGGGAGAAGGTCTTGGAAACAAGTTCCTTGCAAACATCAGAGAAGTTGACGCTATCGTTCACGTTGTCCGCTGCTTTGAAGGCACGGACGTTATCCACGTTGACGGAAGCATCAATCCGCGCAGAGATATTGAAACTATCGACCTTGAACTTATTTTCTCGGATATTGAAATGCTCGACCGCAGAATCGATCGCACAAAGAAGCTTGTCAAGGGCGATAAAAAATACATCACTGAGGTTGAGTTTCTCGAAAAGCTCAAGGCTCACCTTGAAGCAGGACACTCGGCACGTTCTTTCGATTTCACCGAAGAGGAAGCTGAAACAATAAAGAGCACTCCGCTTCTTTCTGCAAAGCCTGTCATCTTTGCAGCAAACCTCTCCGAAGATGATTTCAAGAACAACATTGAAAATTCCGTACATTACAAGACTGTCTGCCAGATCGCAGAAGAGGAAAAAGCTTCCGTATTCCCGATTTGCGCTCAGCTTGAAGCAGAAATATCCGACATGGGTGATGAGGACAAGGCTATGTTCCTCTCCGAACTCGGACTTGAAGTATCCGGTCTTGACCGTATCATAAAAGAAGGCTATGCTCTTCTCGGACTTATCTCTTTCCTCACATCGGGCAAGGACGAAGTCCGTGCATGGACTATAACAAAGGGTACAAAGGCTCCTAAGGCTGCCGGAAAGATCCACACCGACTTTGAAAAGGGCTTTATCAGAGCCGAAGTCGTTTCGTTCGATGACCTTATGGCTTGCGGAACTATGGCTGCAGCGAAGGAAAAGGGACTTGTCCGCCTTGAGGGCAAGGAATATGTTGTTCAGGACGGAGATATTATTCTGTTCAGATTCAACGTTTAAGCGGTTTTAAAGCAGGCTCTCTGCTTTATATAGATCTCCGTTTCGGGGGGAGCGGAAATCACTTAAGGCAATACCGCACAATTATTGTCGTGCAGATGCGCTGTCAGATTTTTCGTCAGATTGTATCAAACCGACGAAGGAATACTGTCGTATTTCAAGGAGGTTTGGTGCAATATGACGGAAAATCTGCAAGCAGATGTGCGACAAAGGCGTAAGCCGCTAATCGTGCGGTGTTGCCTTAAAATTTATAATCAGGAGGATATCGAAATGAACACTAAAAAGGCACTTGCCGGACTTATGGCATTGTCGCTCGCTGCTGCTCTTACTGCCTGCGGAAACGATGCTGAAGGCGGCGAAGAAACCACTACATCTGCAACCACAACCACAGCTGCAACCGTCCCTGTAAACACAGAGGGACTTAAAGACGAAGAACAAGAAGCTCTCAATTCTGTAATGGAGCAGCTTCCCGATGTTGAGCTTGAAAACAAGGAGATCAAGTGGCTTGCACACTACGACATCAACCCTTCAACGAACGGTTCTTCCAAAAAGGTTGAAATTGAAATGTTCGAACAGAAATACGGCGGAACAATAAAGTATTACCCCGTAGAATGGGCAACAAGATACGATAAACTTTCCGAATTTATACTCGGCGGTGAAGGTATCGACTTCTTCCCCGGAGATGACGCAAGCAACTATCCAAACGGAATCATAAACGGCAGATTCCAGCCTGTTGATGACTATATCGATCTTGATTCGGCGATCTGGCAGAATGTTACCGCCGCTATGGATCTTTTTGAATTCGGCGGAAAGCACTATCAGTTCGTTACAGGCGTAGTTGCCGAACAGGTCGTAATGTATGATAAATCAACACTTGAAGCACACGGTCTTGACGATCCATGGGAGCTTTACGAGAAAGGCGAATGGAACTGGGACACATTCAAGGAAATGCTTCTCGAATTCGTTGACCCTGACGCCGGACAGTACGGTCTTGACAACTGGTTCAATGAAAAGGCTCTGTTCCTTTCCGCAGGCGTTCCTACCGTTTCGTCAAAAGACGGACACCTTGTATGCAATGTAAACGATGCAACAGTTGAAAAAGCTATGAACTTCCAGTATGAGCTTTATCAGAACGGTCTTGTTTTCCCACTTGAACAGTATAGCTGGAATATCCAGCCTCAGTTTATGGGCGAGGGCAGTGAGTTGTTCTGGCTCAACGGAATGTGGGGAGTACAGGGTGATCCCTCAACATGGACAATACAGGTAGCTCCCGAAAACCTTGGAATTGTTCCTGTTCCTTCCCCCGAAGGCTCCGATCCCTACCAGTCGGCAGTTATTTCCGGCTATGCTCTCTGCAAGGACGCAGCTAACCCCGAAGGCGTTGCACGTTTCGCAGAATGCACGATACTTGCCAATAATGATCCCAAAACGATAGAGATCAACGACAGAAAAGCAAAGGATGACAGCAAATGGACAGATGAGATCATTGCAAGAAACAAGGAGATAAACGAGCTTACAAGGCAGTACCCTGTTCTTGACCTCTCAGCAGGCTGCTCGACCGACATTGCTTCGCTCACAACGGAAGGCGGCGCTCAGATGGGCACAAGAGCTCCTTTCCACGGCATCGACTGGGCTACTATGAGAGAATCTATCGCTGACACATTAACAATGCTTGTTGAAGAAGTTGACGAAAAGCTTCAAGAAGCAGTTGCAGAATAACAAAGATATATAATACTAATGCCGCCGGAACTGAAAAACAGTTTCGGCGGCATATTTTATACTAATATCAAATCGTTCTATAGACAAAGACGACAGATAGAATAATCCAAGTCAAGGATGGCGACCGCAGTAAGGCTTTATGCCTTTCAAGGGAGCCAGACGCAGAATTGGATTATTATATCCAAGGATTTGTCTATAGGTTGATTTGATATTAGTATTATATTTGTCACATAAGCGGTGCAATAATGCGCAGCACTCTTCCGAAGAACTTTGAAATAAAGCTGAACTTTTTGCAGTCCTCCAGCGTGATTCTTTGACATTTCTGCAATGTAAGCTGATAATCTTCTTCTGTTTCCTTGACCGAAGTCGTACCATAAGTATATGCAGCACATTCAAAATGCAGGAACAGACTGCGGTAGTCAAGATTAATCGAACCTACTACCGCACGGATATCATCGCTGACAAAAACCTTTGCATGAACAAATCCCGGCGTATATTCAAAAATCTTCACGCCTGCTTCAATAAGCTCGGCATAATATGTGTGCGCAAGCCAGAACGCATACTTTTTATCAGGAATGTGCGGCATTATCAGCGAAACGTCAACGCCCCTTTTCGCAGCATAGCAAAGCGCCGTTATCATCTCATCATCGATTATAAGATACGGCGTCATAATGTGGACGTACTTTTTCGCACGGTAAAGAATATCAAGATACACATTCTGACCGACATTTTCACGGTCAAGCGGACTGTCGCTGTATGGGATAACATATCCCGGCTTTGCTTCATCGGCTATTTCAGGGAAATCCGAAACGATATAATCGCTGTAATTATCCTCTTTCAGCTCGGTTATGTTCCAGTTCTGCAAAAACATCATTGTAAAGCTTTTTACAGCTTCACCCTTAAGCATGATTCCGGTATCCTTCCAATGTCCGAAACGCTGCACCTTGTTGATATACTCATCGGCAAGGTTTATTCCGCCCGTGAAAGCGGTCTTTCCGTCAATAACAACGATCTTACGGTGGTCACGGTTGTTCTGAACGGTCGATAACACAGGTTGTATCTGTGAAAAAACCTTACATTTTATGCCGTAGGACTGCAGCTTTTTAGGATAGTTAAAAGGGAGAAGCATTATTGTACAGGTTCCGTCATACATGAACCGCACTTCAACGCCCTCTTTGACCTTCTGTTTAAGTATTTCAAGTATCGAGTCCCACATATAACCCTCGTCTACAATAAAATACTCCATAAAAATGAACTTTTCCGCTTTTAGAAGTTCTTTTTTTAACGCTTCAAACTTATCCTCTCCAAGAGGAAAATATTTTGTTGCTGTGTTTTTATAAACAGGGAAGAACGCATGATTACCCATATACTCCGCAAAACAAGCTTCCGCTTCATCAACAGCGTATATATCCTTCACAACCTCTTCATTCTGTGGGATAAAGCGATTTGTGTTCTTGATCACCTTTGATAGCCGATTGCGTGTAACGTGCGTTCCAAGCTCAAGCTTGACGTAAGTGTACATAAGCGTTCCGAATACGGGCAGAGTAAGTATAGGGATTATCCACGCAATTTTAAAGCTTGTATTGGAATTATCGCTTATGACATATATCATCGCAAGCAGGGATATTATTGTGTTTATTGCGTAGAAATTCTGCATGGAATTTTTCATGTAGTTTACGCACAGCCAGAAAAAAACTATTTGGATCAGAAGAAACAGAAAAACAACCATCGTTCTTCCGAAAATAAGCCTGCAAAGCTTCTTTATTTTAGATAAAAATGTTTTACTGTTCAAGATCATGTCTCCTTAAAAACCCCTGCAACTCGACTGACCCCTTAACCGAAATGTATGTATCACATAAATTTGTCAAACGAATACTCTTCAAGCTTTGTGTTGACCATCTGTGAAATTTCGATAAAAACTTTCTGATATCCGCATTTGCCGGACATTCCTCTGCTGCATTCATAGTTGTCTGTAAGGCATTTGCTGATAGCATATTTTCCGTCAATAGCCTCTATAACGTCTTTCAGTGTTATTTCCTGCGGCTTTCTTGCAAGTTCATATCCTCCCTGAGTACCCTTGAAGGATACAACGATACCTGCCGCAACAAGTTTTCTTAAAATTTTTAGTGAAAATCTGAGTGAAACTGCAGTCCTGTTGGAAATTGTATTTGCGTCAAGCCTTTTGCCTGCCTCGCAAAGACAACCAACGATTCGGACTGCGTAATCTGATTCCAATGTTATGTTCATGCCATTACCCTCTCACGATCAATCAAGAAAATCCTTTACTTTTCTGCTTCTGCTCGGATGACGGAGCTTACGAAGCGCCTTTGCCTCGATCTGTCTGATACGCTCACGGGTAACGTTGAATTCTTTTCCGACCTCTTCAAGAGTCCGTGAACGACCGTCTTCAAGACCGAAACGCAGACGGAGAACCTTTTCCTCACGCTCTGTAAGCGTTGAAAGAACTTCTCCAAGCTGCTCTTTAAGAAGAATGAGTGAAGCTGCGTCTGCAGGTGCAGGAGCGTCATCATCGGGAATAAAATCGCCAAGGTGGCTGTCCTCTTCTTCACCGATTGGTGTTTCAAGAGAAACAGGATCTTGTGCAATACGCATTATCTCACGAACACGCTCCGGCTCCATATCAAGCTCTGCAGCGATCTCCTCGGGAGTTGCGTCATGACCGTTCTTGTGCAGAAGCATACTTGAAACCTTTTTTACCTTTGTAATGGTTTCAACCATGTGGACAGGGATACGGATAGTCCTTGCCTGATCTGCGATAGCACGGGTGATAGCCTGACGTATCCACCATGTAGCGTATGTTGAGAACTTGAATCCCTTTGTATAATCGAACTTTTCAACAGCCTTTATAAGACCGAGATTACCTTCTTGAATAAGGTCCAAAAACTGCATTCCTCTGCCAACGTAGCGCTTTGCAATAGATACAACAAGTCGGAGATTAGCCTCGGAAAGACGTTTTTTCGCTCTCTTATCGCCCTTTGCCATTCTCTCCGCAAGTTCGATCTCCTCTTCTGCGGAAAGCAGCGGAACACGGCCGATCTCTTTAAGATAGATCTTTACAGGGTCATCAATTGCGATGCCCTCTGTGGAAAGCGAAAGCTCCAGATCGTCCTCACCGTTGATGTCGAGAGGTATCGTCATATCCTCGTCAAAGCCTTCAAGCGTAAAATCATCGATGATCTCGATATTGTTGTTCGTGCAGCTTTCGTAAAAGCTTTCCATCTGTTCAACATCATATTCGAGATCTTCAAGCACATCGGTAATTTCCTTTGTGGAAAGCTTACCGCTCGCCTTTCCCTGCTCCATAAGGCTCTCAATGGTTCTTTTTTCTGCCATAATATAAACTTCCTCCTGTATATTCCTGTGCAAAGCTTTGCACGGTAATTCCTGCAATTATTTTGATTTTTTCAGGCTCTCAAAGTAACGCAGAAACTCGTCATTCGACATTGATGCAACGTCAACGTTCCTGTTGCCGTAACTTGTAAGAGTATTTATGTAATCGTCAAGTGTTTCCCTGCCGATCTCAACTTGCTCATTTGCGACGATAATCGAAAATATTTTTCCCATTTCGTCAGCGGAAAATTCACTTTGAAGCAGCGAAACGTCAAATTCCACCAAATTTTTTATCTTTTCTGTTAATTTTTCAAAAACCAATTTGTTGAAATCTGTCACAAATTGTCCGCTGTTTATCCTGCTTTCGACATATCCAAGCTCATCGGGATTTGCCGCAAGATATGCGATTATGCCGCATTCTGCCTTATATTCCTTTGCATGGGCAACGCTGTCGGGATTATCACGCCGCTGCTTGCTGAAAGTCCGTATCTCACGATTTTCTTCTTTCTTCGAGTGGCTTATCTTACGCTTTATGAGTCCATTCACCTGCTGAAAGATCATCTCACGGTTAACATCGCATTCTTTCGCAAGCTTTGAGATGTAGACCTCACGCTCTATCGGCGAGGTTATGTCGGCAAACAGAGAAACGCACCTTTTTAAATATGTGACCTCGTCGTTTTCAATGTCAAGATCAAGGCCTGCGGCACATTTCTTCATTTCGAAGTCAATTGCGCCGTCCGAGCGTTCAAGCAGCTGCTTAAAACGTACAGAACCGAACTTTTTTATGTATTCATCGGGGTCTTTTGCACCCTCCATTTTTATTATGCGAGCGTCAAGACCTGCCTCGGAAAGCAGATTTATCGCTCTGTGCGTAGCCGCCTGTCCGGGCCCGTCCGAGTCGTATGCAATGATTATCTCATCGGCATACTGCTTCATAAGCCGTGCCTGCTCAGATGTAAGCGCCGTTCCGAGCGTTGCAACAACATTTTCAAAACCGCCCTGATTTATCGCAATAACGTCCATATATCCTTCCGCAAGGATAAGCTTGCGCTCGGTAGATTTCTTTGCAAAATTAAGCGAAAAAAGGTTGCGGCTCTTTTTGAACACGGGAGTGTCGGAAGAGTTCAGATATTTCGGACCGCTTCCGTCAATGATACGTCCGCCGAAAGCGACAACATTTCCTCTAAGGTCGATTATCGGGAACATAACTCTGTCACGGAACGAATCAAATACTGCGCCTTTTGAACTTTTAGTGCAGAGATTTGCAAGTACAAGCTCATCGTCCGTATAGCCCTTGTCACGCAGAAAATAATGCAGACTGTGCCAGTCATCGGGCGCATAACCCAAGCCGTATTTGATAATAGTATCCTTTGAAAGCTGCCTTTCGGCAAAATATCTGCGGCCTTTTTCGCCGGACGGAGATTTTGTCAGCGTGTCGAAGAAATAACGAGCCGCTGTGCGGTTTATTTCAAGCACTCTCGCTTTGAGCCGTGCATAATCGTTGCTCTCTCCGTCATCGGGCATCTGCATTCCTGCTTTATCGGCAAGGAACTTCACCGCTTCAATATACGAAAGATTTTCCATTTTCATTATGAACGTTATGACGTCGCCGCCTGCGCCGCAGCCAAAGCAATGGAAATACTGCCCCGAGGTATTCACGCTGCAGGAAGGCGATTTTTCCGAGTGGAACGGACAAAGGCACACAAAACCTCTTCCGCTTCTCTTCAACGCCACATATCCGCCCATAACACTGTCAATCGGATTATTCTGTTTTAAATCTAAAATAAAATTTTCGGGTAACGCCATAGAACCTCACTTGCTTTATATGGCAGCCGCCACGGACATTCCCCCGTCAGCGCCGCATCATAATTGCGCTTCTTTCCAGCCTTTCGGGATAAAAAGATCCTCATAAACTGCGATAGCGTAGCTGTCCGTCATACCTGCGATATAGTCGCAGACCGCTCTGTCCGAACCCAAACGCTCACGGATACGCTTATAATCATCGGGCAGCTTATCGGGATTTTTTAGGAAATAGCCATAAAGCTTCTCAACCAGCATCTTTGCCTTGGATTCCTCGGCTTTTGCAATGGAATTGCGATAGACATTTGCGAACATATAGTCGCTGAGAGTATCAAGCGCCCCCTTTACCTCATCCGACATTGAAATATTCTCTGCACCGCCGTCGATTATCGAGGTTATAAGAGTTGTGATGCGCTCGCTCTTTGAGTGACCGAGTATATCGGTAGCTTCCTTCGGCAGGTCGTTCTCGGTGAGGATTCCTGCACGTATAGAATCGTCTATATCATGGTTGATGTATGCAATTTTATCGGCAAGACGGACTATATAGCCCTCTCTTGTCTTTGCGATCTTGTTCGTATGGCAGACGATACCGTTCTTTACCTCGTAGGTAAGATTAAGGCCTTTTCCCTCTTTTTCTATGTAGTCAACAACACGGACAGACTGTTCATAATGCGTAAAGCCTGTCGGACAGATCTCGTTGAGTATCATCTCACCTGCATGGCCGAACGGCGTATGACCAAGGTCGTGACCGAGTGCAATAGCTTCCGTAAGGTCGCTGTTGAGCCGCAAAGCAGTCGAGATAGTTCTTGCTATCTGCGAAACCTCAAGCGTATGAGTAAGGCGTGTTCTGTAATGATCGCCTACCGGGTCGAGGAAGACCTGCGTTTTATGTTTAAGTCTGCGGAAGGAATTGCTGTGCAGAATTCTGTCCCTGTCACGCTGGAATTCCGTTCGTATCGGGCATTTTGGTTCGGGTCTTGCTCTTTTGCCCGAATTGCGTGAAAGGCAAGCGTATTCGCAAAGCGTTCCGAGTTCCATAACCTCGCTCTGCTCACGGATAGTCATAACAATATTCCTCCCTTGACAAAATTATCCTTTAATTTCATACCGAAACATAATAAAATACAATTTACGCCCTCAAAAACCCTTTTTTTTATTTTATTTTCAGCACTTTAAACAATTTATTCAAGCAAAGTTCTCAAGCACTTCATCACCTTGTACAACAGAAATCCTTCCGTTAGCGGCATCGATAAGCTTTTCACGCATAGGCTCGGCAAAAGCCTTTTTCACAAGCAGCGAAACCGTCACATCAGCGCCGAAATCGGTATCGAGTATCTTCACCTCAAAATCGGGCAGAAGATATGTGATCTTGCTGTACAGGTCATAATCCATTTTTATCTTCACCGGATAAGCGCTGCACATTATAAGCCGTTCTGCAGCGTCAACAGCTATCTTTGCGGAATGAGAATATGCACGGACAAGTCCTCCTCCGCCGAGCAGGATCCCACCGAAATATCTCGTCACAACACAGCATACATCGGTAAGTCCCTCTTTCTGCAGAACATCCAGAACAGGAACTCCTGCCGTACCCTGCGGCTCTCCGTCATCGGAATAGCGCGAGGTATTGCCCTCACGGAGAATATAGGCATAAACATTGTGCGTAGCCTTGCGATGTTCTGCACGGATACGGTTTATAAACTCCACCGCCTCATCGTTCGTTTTTACCGGAGAGATATAGCCGATGAATTCGGACTTTTTCTCTATAAATCTGTCCTCTGCAAACGCACGGATAGTTGAATAATCCTCCAACGTGAAAACCTCCTGTATAGAATAAAAAAGCAGCCTGCGAAAAGAAACCGCAGACTGCCGTTGTTTCCTGAATAATACTAAACACCAATAAAATACAGGAAAAAATCTGCGCCGAAATCCTATATA
>JBJEQL010000258.1:0-2430 GCA_051881735.1 Oscillospiraceae bacterium | reverse complement strand
TGGTTGCGGAGGCTGGATTTGAACCAACGACCTTCGGGTTATGAGCCCGACGAGCTACCGAGCTGCTCCACTCCGCGATATTTTTAGTCCCTTAACAAGACTGCTTAATTATTATATCACAATCAGATCCTCTTGTCAACCCCTTTTCTAAAAAAATTTTATTTTTTATTTGCGCCAAAAAATGAACTAATAAAGACAAAATATGATTGAATGTTGACATTTTATATTATAATATGGTATAATATACTATATTTGAGAAAGGAAGCATGACCTAAATGATTACATACTATGCCGCTGCTTCAATTTTAGCTGCAGTTAGCTTTCTCCTTTTTTTAGCTTTTTCTGATGGAAAAACAGTTAATTCATATATGATGCTTTTTGCGCTGCTTCTGGTTGTCGCAAACGGAGGATATCTTGCAACTTCTCTATCGACCACACTTGGCGAAGCTCTTCTTGCAAATAAGATAAGCTATATCGGCGGCTGCTTTATCCCACCCGTAATTATCACAATAATACTCGGAATATGCCGTTACCGTGTGCCGAAGTTTGTATATGCCATTATGTTAACGTACAGCATTGTCGTTTATTCATTCGTACTCACTACCGGATACAGCGATCTTTATTACAACGACGCCTCTCTTATGCGCTACAATGGCGCAAGCGTTCTTAAACGCAGTTACGGTCCTTTCCATATACTTTTCACCATTCTTCTTTACGGATATCTTGCTATCCTTATCGGCATAGTTGTCTATACTATGAAAAAAAAGAAGGACGTTTCTTTCAAGACAATTGTGTCGCTCATGCTTCTCGGAGCAGGTATGCTTGCGATTTTTGTTCTGTTACGTTTTATTAATCCTTTGTTTGAAGCAATGCCTGCAGCTTTCGTTTTTGTAAGCTTTATGCTGCTTTATCTCAATAGACGGCTTGCGCTTTACGATGTTGAAACAAGCATAATGAAATCACTCAGCAATCAGACTACATACGGCTATGTCCTTATTGATAAACAGAAGCATTACTTAGGCTGCAACAATGCCGCCAAGAAAATTCTTCCCGACCTTGAAAAATGCGAAGTTGACAAGCTGATAAAAGAAAAATCCATTCTTGAAGCTATCCCCTGCCTTTCCGGTGCGATCAGCGACAATGGAATATGGGACTTTGAGAAAGATTCACTTTATTTTGAATGCCGTATTGAACGCACAATGCATAAGAACAAGCACATCGGATATATTATTGAGATACGCGACAACACCGAAAAGCACAATTATCTTGGATTGATGTTCAACTATGCAGATGAACTCAAAACACAGGTCGATGAGAAAACTGCACACATCCAGAGCATTCAGAACAAAGTCATTCTTTCAATGGCGGATATGGTCGAAAACCGTGATAACAACACAGGTGGTCATATCAAACGAACAAGCTATGTTGTAAGTATTCTTATCGATACCATCAAGGAAAACGGCCTGATCGGCAAAAGTGATGAGTTCTACAACGATGTTATCAAAGCTGCACCTATGCACGACCTTGGAAAAATTGCAGTCGATGATGCTATACTCCGTAAGCCGGGACGACTTACGCCTGAAGAATTTGAAGTGATCAAGACTCACTCCGAAAAAAGCGCACAGCTTGTTGAAGGAATTCTGCGCGGCGTTGAAGAGGAACATTTTGTCAACACAGCAGTAAACGTTGCACGTTATCACCACGAAAAATGGGACGGAAGCGGTTATCCCGAGCATATTTCAGGTGAAAGTATTCCGCTTGAAGCAAGAATAATGGCTATTGCCGATGTATATGACGCACTTGTAAGCCGCAGATGTTATAAAGAGCCTATGAGCTTTGAAAAAGCAAATTGCGTCATGCTTGAATCAATGGGTTCGCACTTTGACCCTTCGCTGCAGGGCGTTTTTGAACTTAGCCGTTCCAAGCTTGAGCAATACTATACTAATATGAACGCCGCTGTACAGGTTCAGTAATAAAAATCATCTGTTTGTTGCAAAACGAAAATTTTTGTGATATAATGTGAAAGCGGACTTTGAAGTGTGTGTTCAGCTGTCAGGAAAGCACATTTAAAGCTCCGCTGATTGTATTGTATCCCGAAAGGGAATAATAACAAGGAGGTTTTTTATTATGAAAAACAAACAGAAGATCGCCCGTGTTGTGATCATGGGCCTGCTTACGGCAATTCTTGTCGTAATGTCATTCACGCCGCTCGGTTATCTTAACATCGGACCGCTTTCGATCACACTCAATATCATTCCTGTTGCGATCGCAGCGCTGACAATGGGACCTGCCGGAGGTGCAGCTGTGGGAGCTGTTTTTGGACTCACAAGCTTTCTCCAATGCGTAGGTATCGGACTTCCCAGTCCTTTCGGCGTAGCTCTTTTCGGAATCAATCCGTTTTTCACTATCAGTCCGTCCACGTATATTGTC
>JBJEQL010000257.1:0-9716 GCA_051881735.1 Oscillospiraceae bacterium | reverse complement strand
CCGAAAGAACACTTTCCGGCGGAAGTTCTCCTCCGGCTGTAACATATCTTTCGGTATAATCAACGTTAAGTCCGATCGGGATAAGCGCACGGAATGCTTCAAAATATGTGCAGAGCGTTGTTTCACGCAGCCACATCATAAGTTCGAGCATTTCCTTTCCAAGCGGAGGTTCTTTGTCAACAACAGATCGTATCGGCTTAAAGGACGCTATATTCTCTTCGGGCGAAAGCTCTGCGGCAAGATCAAGGCGCAATACCACACCTATCCGCTTGCGATTGCCCTTGCCAAAAGGAACAATGACCCTGCAGCCGGGAAGGACAGTTTCTTCAAGCTCGGACGGAACTATATATTTATACCGTCTGTCGAAATATAGTGATGTATTGCTTACTGCGACAGCTGCAATATATTTTTCACCTGCCAAGCCTATCCCTCCGGATTTATTCTGACTTTGAAGAAGATTTCAAAGAAGGATCTTCAATAATGTAATATTTTCTTGCAGCAAATTCCTCAACAGCAGTTTTAACCGGTTTCTGTTCAAGTATCTGCTTGTTCTCGTAAAGTTCATCGGAGATCTCTCTTGCGCGTTTTGCTACGGCAATAACTACGGAATAGTAGCTTTCTCCCTTTGTTGCGATCTGTGAAATTGTTGGTCTAAGCATTTTTAAGCACCTCGTCAATTAAATATTTGGATTTTTCCTTTTTATGTTTCTGTGAATGGATTATAGAAAGCAGGTCGGAAACAGCAACTTCCAACTCGCCGTTTATCATAACGTAATCGTAATTTACAGCCTTTTGTATCTCGCCTGCGGCTTCACCGATACGTTTTTCAATAACGTCTTCGGTTTCGGTCCCACGCTTGTTAAGGCGTCTGCGCAGTTCTTTCAAAGATGGCGGAAGAATGAATACCGAAACTGCTTCGGGGCATTTTTCCATTACTTTCAGAGCACCCTGAACCTCGATTTCGAGGATGACATTCATACCTTTGGCAAGCATCTCCTCGACAGGTTTGCGTGGCGTACCATAGTAATTTCCACAGTAGCAAGCAAATTCAAGCATACCGTCACTTTCGATGAGCTTTTCAAACTCTTCTTTGGAAAGGAAGTGATAGTTTACGCCGTTCACCTCACCTGGACGTGGATTTCTTGTTGTTGCAGAAACGGAGTAATAGATATCATCCTGTTTAAGGATCTCTGCAAGGACTGTTCCCTTTCCGCAACCGGACGGACCTGAAATTATAAATAATGTGCCCTTATTCATCGTCATCCACCTCATCGTCATTATCAAGTCTGCCTGCAACGGTTTCCGGCTGAACGGCCGATAGGATAACATGGTCGCTGTCCATGATTATAACAGCACGAGTTCTTCTGCCGTAGGTTGCATCGATAAGCATTCCCTTATCCTTTGCATCCTGAATGATACGTTTTATCGGGGCAGATTCGGGGCTAACTATCGTAATAAGTCTGCTTGCGGAAATCATATTTCCGAAACCTATGTTGATAAGCTTCATAGCAACCTCCCTAAAATTATTCGATGTTCTGAACCTGTTCACGTATTTTTTCAATTTCGGATTTAAGGTCAACAACAATTTTGGTTATTTCAATATCCTGACATTTTGAACCGATAGTATTTGCTTCACGGTTGAACTCCTGAATAAGGAAATCAAGCTTTCTGCCGACAGCTTCATTCAACGAAAGCATATCTCTGCACTGCTGTATATGACTGCGCAGGCGAACAGTTTCTTCGTCAACGGCAGTTTTCTCAGAGAAAATCGCCGCTTCGGTCAGAATACGCTGCTCATCAACGTTTGAATCCTTCAGAATCTCGGATATCTTATCGAAGAGCCTCTGACGGTATTTTTCGGTAGTTTCGGGAGATTTCTTTTCAATTTTTTCGACAAGAACGGTAATATAATCAAGTCGTGAAAGAATATCCTCACGCATTTTCTCCCCTTCGGCTTCACGCATGAAAATAAACTTTTCAAGAGCTTTTTCTGCAACTGATTTTACATCATTCCACACAGCCTCTTCGTCTTCCTCAACCTTTTTTACATCAAAAATATCAGGAAGTCGCATTATTCTTGAAAGTGTGAGATCATCATCAAGTCCGAGTTCAGCATTTGCACTGCGAAGAGCTGTAATATATCCCTTTGCAACCTCGGTATTGACCTCAATTTTTTCATCGCTTACGCCATCCGACTGTATAGATACTCCAACATCGATCTTTCCTCGCGAAACCTTCCCCTGAATGAATGATTTCAGCTTTTCATCGAGATATCCACAACTTCTTGGAACTCTTGACGAGAATTCATAGTATCTATGGTTGACCGATTTTATTTCGACAATAATAGTCTTTCCGTTCACCGATTCAAGGCATCTTCCGAAGCCTGTCATGCTTTTTATCATAATATCACCGCTTTTCTTTAAATCTATGCAAAGCAATTCCCAGCAATCAGCATTTCATATTATTATAACATATTTTCGCACAAAAATCAAGTAGCAGCGAACAAAAAAGAGTCGATTTCTCGACTCTTTTCAGAAAAGTTTTGATTAAACGGGATGAACCTTAGAAGCTGCATCAGCATGTCCGTCAATGCCGTACTTTGCATTTCTTCTTGTTTCAAAAAACTTAGGTGCAACCTTCGGGAACATAGCGTATGTGAGAACATCTTCCTCCTGCTCAATCCATTCTGCACACTCTTCACGGAGCTTATCAAGCTCAGGTTCGAGAAGATCTGCAGGACGGCAGGTAATTGCTTCTTCACCCTTAAGGATCTTATCCTGGAATTCCTTGGAGATAACAACAGGTGTTTTACCGTATTCGCCCTTAACAAGTCCCTTGAATTCCTTTGTAACGGTCTTGTAGCGTTCACCATTGATAACATTAAATACAGCCTGTGTACCAACGATCTGGGAAGTAGGAGTTACAAGAGGAGGCATACCGGAATCCTCACGAACCTTAGGAACTTCCTTAAGAACTTCAACAAACTGATCTTCCTTGCCAGCCTGCTTAAGCTGAGAAAGAAGGTTAGAAAGCATTCCGCCGGGAACCTGATACATAAGAGCGTTTGTATCGGTAGCGAGCATCTTGGGATCAAGAAGTCCGCTGTCAATGTACTTTTGACGGAGTGTCATGAAATAATCTCTAATCTCGTTAAGAAGAACAAGGTCAAGACCTGTATCGTACTCTGTACCCTGGAGAGCAGCAACCATAGATTCGGTCGGAGCGTGAGAAGTACCAAGTGCGAGAGGTGACATACTTGTATCGATCATATCAAGTCCATTTTCAACGCCCTTCAAAAGGCACATTGCTGCAAGGCCGGATGTATAGTGCGTATGGAGCTGAACAGGGATCTTAACAGCAGACTTAACTGCCTTAACGAGCTCAACTGTACGATAAGGAGTAAGAAGAGCAGCCATATCCTTGATACAGATAGAATCAGCACCCTCTTCTTCGCACTGCTTAGCATAGTTTGCATAGTATTCATCTGTGAATACATCGCCTACTGTATAGGACATTGCAACCTGAGCATGTGCGCCCTCTTTCTTAGCTGCCTTAATAGCAGTCTTGAGGTTACGAATATCGTTGAGTGCGTCGAAAATTCTGATAATATCGATACCATTTGCAACAGACTTCTGTACAAAATATTCGAGTACATCGTCAGCATAGTGACGGTAGCCAAGCATATTCTGACCTCTGAAGAGCATCTGAAGCTTGGTGTTGGGCATCTCCTTACGGATAGTGCGGAGTCTGTCCCAAGGATCTTCGTTAAGGAAACGGATACATGAATCGAAAGTAGCGCCGCCCCAAACTTCTGCAGAATAGAAGCCGACCTTGTCCATTTTTGAAAGAATAGGAAGCATATCGCTCAACGGCATACGAGTAGCGATAAGCGACTGGTGTGCATCACGGAGTACGGTTTCCGTAACTTTAATCTTAGCCATAATTATATCAACCTTTCACTAAACTTATGCAATTGTAAGGATAACGTCGCCGGTCTGAACGGAATCGCCCTTCTTTACGCTGATAGCAACAACCTTGCCTGATGCAGCAGCAGGAACATCATTTTCCATCTTCATAGCTTCGAGAACAGCAACAGGCTGTCCTTCCTTGACCTCTGTACCAACGGAAACCTTAACATCAAGGATAGTTCCGGGCATAGGAGCTGTTACAGGTGTGCCTGCAGCTGGTGCAGCGGCAGGAGCAGGAGCAGCTGAGGGTGCCGGAGCTGCGGCAACGGGTGCAGCAGCAACAGGAGCTGCGCCGCCGGATACTTCTTCAACTGCTACGTCATAAGCTTTGCCATTTACAGTAATATTAAATCTTTTCATTATGTATTAACTCCATTCAATTTATTTTTGACAGAAAACTGTCGGATAAACATTCTTTTTTGGAAAACTAATGATACCTTAGAAAGGCATATTGCTGTGCTTCTTAGGCAGACGCTTGTTAAGACGCTTGCCAGCCATAAGCTCAAGAACGGACTGGATCTTTGCTCTTGCTTCATCGGAAGTAATGATAGCGTCAACGCAGCCCTTTTCGGCAGCTGCAAATGCAGAAGCTTCGTTTTCAGCATATTCAGCTGCGATCTTGTTTCGTTCAGCCTTGACATCAGCAGCGCCCTTGAGCTTGTCGTGATAGAGAAACTCTGCAGCCGTAACGGGAGCCACGGGAGAAATAACTGCATTAGGATATGCAAAAGTCATATCTGCATTTGCTGTTCCGAGAGCTACCATAGCGGAGCCGATAGCATTTCCGGTAACAACAGAAACCTTGACGGTCGTTGCTTCGGCATAAGCGTTTGCAAGCTTTGCAAGGTCACGGATATTATCGTTTGTTTCAAAGCCTTCTGTATCAATAACCGTAACAACGGGGATAGAGAAAGCGTCGCAGGTCCTTACGAAACGAGCAAGCTTTGAGCTGTCGTCCGATGTAAGCTTATCTGCTGTTTTATTTGTTGCAGCAATGCCGACAACAGAACCACCAAGTCTTGCAAGAGCGGTATATGCTGCCTTGCCGAACTCCTTGGAAAGTTCAATAACGCTTCCTTCGTCTGCAAGAGCTTCAGCTACATCAGCAGCCTTGCCCTCAGCAAGCTTGGAAGAAACTGTATATTCGAATTCAGGAGCAACTGCAAGGTTGTTTGCAGGGAGAACAGAGATAAGATCTCTTGCACTCTTTACTGCTTCAGCATCATCCTTTGCAAGGATAGAAACACCGCCGAGCTTTGCAGCATCTGCGCCGTTTTTGTCTTCACCTGCAGCGAGATAGATCGCACTATCTTCAGTTGCAACAACGAAATCGGAAGAAGCTGCAATAAGAGCAGCGCTTCCTACGCAGGTACCTGCAACAACTGCGATCTGCGGAACTACGCCTGAAAGATTGTTTGTATATGCAAGAATTTCGCTGTAAGCAGCGAGTGCATCAGCACCGTCAGTTACAACAGCACCGTTTGAATCGAAAATTCCGACAACGGGAACACCGTTTCTTGATGCAAGTTCATAAACCTTGCAGATCTTTGCAGCGCTTACCTTGGTAACAGCACCGTTATTTACGCTCTTATCCTGTGAAAATGCGTAAACAGGACTTCCGTCCACATAACCGTATGCAGCAATTACAGCTGCAGCTGCGTCATCAGCCTTTACAGCAGCATCAATTTCCGTATAAACACCGTCGTCAAATAAATCAGTAAGTCTTTCTTTTGCCTTAGTCGAAGCTGCCGCATTGTTTTTATACTCGGCGAGCTTTGTTTTCTGGCTCTCAGTCAACATAAACGTTCCTCCGTTCAATACTTAAAATTAAACCATCATATATTATACATCATTTAAATGCAATTGGCAAGATATAAATTGTTATTTTTTCAATTCGTTCATATTTTACAATATTTTCATAAAATTACTGATCATTTACAGCATTGCGAAGCGCCTTGACTTCTTCTGAGGTAAGTTCACGCCATGTTCCGGGTTTAAGCATACCAAGTTTGACCGGACCGATAGCAATTCTGCGGAGTCGAGCGACCTCCAAACCGACAGCTTCACACATTTTACGGATCTGACGATTTCTGCCCTCACGGATAATAATGAGCAGAACCACTCTTCCCTCTTGCTCGTCAATAACTTCGACATTTGCAGGGAGCGTTTTTCTTCCGTCGATCTCAACCCCTGCGGTAAGCTTGATAAGCTGTTCCTCGGTTATAGAAGGACGTACGGTAACACGGTAGGTTTTGGAAATATGTCGGCTTGGGTGCATTATATCATTTGCAAATTTTCCGTCATTGGTGAATAGCAGCATTCCCTCGGAATTTCTGTCCAGTCTGCCTATCGGATAAACACGCTCATCAATTCCTGTCAGAAGCTCGGTAACACATTTTCTGTCGAGCTCATCGGACATTGTCGTAACATATCCTCTCGGCTTATTGAGCATAATATAGTATTTTTTGCGTTTCTTTTCAAGGTATATACGCTCACCATTGACGGTAATAATGTCGTTGTAGGTTGCACCGTCACCAATTCCGGCAGGATGTCCGTTTACCTTGACTTTTCCTTTCTGTATAAGCTCTTCGGCTTTACGGCGTGAACATAATCCGCTTTCGGCAATAAGCTTTTGCAGTCTTATCTTTTCCACGATCTTTCTCCTTTTTATTCAAAAAGCTTTTTTAACATATCAATTATTCTATTATATATAGGTTTTTCTACGTTAACATTTTTATATGGGCAGGCTTCTCCTGCAACTATCGTTCTGCGGCAGATCACCTCGCCGTAAGCAGAATACTCGGCATAGCCGATCTCGTCACCTTCCATAACCGGAGCGTAAACAAAATCCGGCAGAATTATTTTCTCGGAAATATCAGGCAGCGAACCATTTACGACTGTACATTCGGGAGATTCGGAAAGCCTGCATTTTATACTATCCGATGTTCCCCCGACAGCGTTCACTGCAAGCTCTTCTGTAAAGTCATCAAGCTTAACACGCTTTGTACAAGCAAATCCTGTTGTGTACATTTTAATATGGTCATTCCAATCGTCTGACGCATTAAGTGTAACGGCTATAAGCTTTACGCCATCTTTTTCAGCAGCAGAAACAAGACACCTTCCGGCTTCATCAGTAAATCCGGTTTTTACGCCAATGCAATATTGATATTTTGTCAGCAGACGGTTTGTATTGCCCAGATATTTATCTGATTCAAACCCGTCCGATGAAAGCTTTATGCTTTTAGTGCGGCATATTTCGGAAAACAACTCATTTTTCAGCGCTTCTCGTGTAAGGAGAGCCATATCATATGCTGTTGAATAATGGTTGTCGTCATGAAGCCCCGATGGAGTGACAAAATTCGAGTTTTTCATTCCGATTTCAGCCGCTCTGCGGTTCATGCGCTGCGCAAACTTCTCATAGCTGCCGCCGATAAGCAGCGCAGCCGTGTTTGCAGCGTCATTTCCCGAAGGGAGCATCATTCCATAGCAAAGATCGTTCTTTGTAACGCTTTCACCGAAGCAAAGTCCCATTGACGATCCTTCGGTCATAAGCGCTTCATCCGGAACATCGTAAACTTTATCCAGATCTCCGCTTTCAAGAGTAAGCAAAGTAGTCATTATCTTAGTTGTACTCGCCATCGGTAGTTTGCCGTTTTCGTTTTTGGCAAGAATTACCGTTCCGGTATCAGCTTCGATAAGTATAGCCGCCTTTGCTGAAAGTGAAATATTTTCCGCTGCGCTTATCTTTGATGTAAAGCTAATAAGCATTACAGAAGAAAGTACCGCAGCAATCAGTTTTTTCATAGTAAACACCACCAAATCATACAGAAAAGCCGTTTTATGAAGCAGCTGTTTCTTTAATGGTACATACTATGATTTAAAAGTCGGATTTAGAAATCAAACTCTGACGAGCCATTAGGTTTTTTGCCGTTATTAGTTTCGGGTTCATCATCAAGAGAAAGATTAAGTCCCTCTGTATTTATCTCGGGAGTAACTCCAAGAGGTTCATCATCGGATTTTTTCTTGTTGAACAAACCCTGAACCTTATCGAAAAGTTCGGGAACGAGATTGACGATCGCACCCGTTGAGGACTTGTCCTGATTGATCTGAAGAAGCTTTACATCACCGTTTGCAACAACGATAAATGCGATAGGCTGAATGGTAACTCCACCGCCTGTTCCACCGCCAAAAAGCTCGCTGCTCGACTTTGAAGGAAGGTCTGAACCGCCTGCAGCAAAGCCGTATGAAACCTTTGAAACGGGAATAATAGTAACTCCGTCAAGCTTAATAGGATCGCCGATAATTGTATCGGCATCGGAAAGTTCCTTTACCTTATCGAGTGAGGTTCTGACTAAATCTTTTACTTTATCTTCCATAATTTTATCCTTTCCGCTTGATAATACAATTTATCAAGCCGTTGTTTTTTCTTCTTTGTCTGAATCGGATGCATTCAATGAAGCTCCGAGTTCGTCTATTTTCGCCTTGTTTTTAAGGTAACCGAACAATGCCCCCAAAATCAGTCCAATAGCTGTTCCAAGACCGAGTGTTACGTTTGCTGCGCAGTCGTAGCTGCTTTTGCCCGACTCAAACTCACAGCCGATATCAACAGTTTTGACCGAAACCCTGAACATAAGCTTTAACAGCGCAATACCATTATATACAGCCGTGCTTACTTTTCCGTAGTTGACCGCAGCCGCACAGGCATCCTCTCCGCTTATGACGAAATCTATCATCAGACCGGTGATCTTTATACCGCCGAAAAGCTTCGTGAAAAACTTTTTTACCGTTGCCCAAAGCAGCTTAAACTGTTCGATACGGACTTTGACCATATCAATGGTATCAGAAAGTTTTTTCTTATCCTTTTGGTTTTCGGCAGAATCGGCAGCTTCATTTGCGGTTTTATCCACAAAATCTTCGGCTTCGCTCACAGCTTCTTTTGCATCAGCCGAAAGTTTGGATTCTGTGACTTCAGCTTGTGGCTGTTTATCCTTTTTCCGTGACTTCTTCGGCTTCTTTTTCTTTAATGGGAACACCGTAAAGCAAAGATACTTTACTTTAAAATCAAGCACACCGCCAAGAAACTTTAGCTCGATACTTATCTTCGCCTTTAACAGCAGAAAAAACAGAAGCAGAACCGCTGAAATTATTATAAGTGCAATCATACGCCTATTCCTTCAGCTCTTCCGTTCCGTGTTCTTCGGACTCTGCGCTTTCAGCAGGGTTATTCTCCGTTATAAGCAATTCATCAAAGCTTACCTGAGCATCGCCGTTAGGAACCGCAGGCAGATCATCGAGCGATGAAAGCTGAAAGCTTCGCAGAAACGCCGCAGTTGTTTTATATGCGATAGGACGTCCCGGAACATCAAGTCTTCCTGCTTCTTCAAGCAGATTTTTTTCAACAAGCGAATTGACAACGCTTGAACTGTCCGTTCCTCTGATATGTTCAACGAAACCTTTGGTAACAGGCTGATTATACGCAATTATAGTAAGCACTTCCATTGCAGCCGGAGAAAGCGGAACAGACTTTCTTGTTTCCATAGCGGCTCTGACATAATCGATATATTTTTCACGAACGCACAACTGGAAACTGTCTGAAAGCTTTATTATCATCATAGAGCTTTCGTTTTCCTCATAGCGGTCGTTGAGCATATTTATTATCTTTTCGACAGTTTCCTCTTCAATTCCCGAAGCTTGCGCGAGTCTTGTTTTTTCAATAGGGTCGCCGCTTGCAAAGAGAATAGCTTCAAC
>JBJEQL010000256.1:0-2433 GCA_051881735.1 Oscillospiraceae bacterium | reverse complement strand
CCTGATAAACGCATTACTCAGAGAGGACGCCGCAGTGGTAAACATTACTGCGGAAACTGTTACCATAAATCGTATCACAATGGGTCAACATTCAAACGAAGCGACACTTTCCGGAGGAAGAAGACTTAAACTTTCCGATGAAGAGATGTGCCGTGAAAGACTGGAGGATATCATTTCCGAGTCAGGAGAAAAGATCAGCCGCATTGAATTGCAGCGTCCTATTGAGTTCCTTGAAGGCACGGCTCTGCTGGATACACCCGGTATGAGTGATTCGCTGGAGGATTTCACCGAGCTTACCAGCGAGGCTATCGAACAGGCGGATGCTGTAGTTTATGCAGTTTCTGCAAATTACCCCATTTCCTTGTCGGAAAGAATACTTCTTAAGACCATTGTTCTTCCGCAAAAGCATACCGATCTTTTTCTGGCGGTGAATTTTACTGATGCTCTGACAAACAAAAGCAATTACGAGCGTATGAAAAGACTTATGGAGGAACGGGCAGAGGATATCATTCCCGACGGAAGACTGTATATGCTCAGTGCCTTGGACGAGAGATGCAGACAGCTTGGGGAAGAACGCCCGGCACCGGATATAAGCGATATTCTTGAAAACAATTTTGATGCTTTCAGAGCTGAGCTTGAACGCCTTATGTCGGAAAAGAAGGGTATTATTGTTCTCGACCGTATGCTCAGGCTTATTGACGCAATGAAACGTGATGTGAACGAAAGCCTGGACGCCGTAAAAAAGGGCTTGGAAATGACTGAAAATGATATTTTCGCCGAGGCGAAGAAAAATGAAGCGGAAAAGCTCCGACGCATTTCAAGTCGTGAAGAAAAACTCGCCTCCTTTTCGGGATTTGCGGAAGAATGCAGGAAAGAAGCTGCAGAGTGGATGAACGAGCTTTTGGACCGTATGTACGCAGATACCGTTAGCCTTGAAAAAATGGCATTCGACGATATTGTAAAATACTATTCCCTTTACTGTGCCGAAACTATAGAGGACGCCTTTGCAAAGTGCATTGAATGCCATACGTCGGCGATCTACGATAAACTGGACGATCTTTCAGCTGATGTCGCAGCGGGTTTTTCGTCGAAAACGGTCACAAATGAATATGACTTCCGTATGTCATTAAATAGCAAGACATGGACGAAGGGAGATAACGTAAGCTATATAGCATCGAAATTTGTAGGGTTCAGTCTGGTCGGACTTGTAACCGACGGGATCGGCGGAGCAATGAGAAGCAGGGAGATCGCAGAAAAGACTCCTGAGCTTGTTAAAAGCATAAGAGCCGAATATGCGAGTCTGCGGATAGCTGTAAATTCGGCAATTAACGATGCCTATGGGAAAATGTCTGAAAATGCTTGCAGCAGGCTCAACGAATACTATACCGAAAGGATAGACAAATACAGCATATGTTCCGAGGAGGCTGCTGCCGCCGCTGTCAAGACAGAAGAGCAGAAGGCTGAGATAGACAAAATTATTTTCCGGCTGAGATATGTTTTGGAAACAATAATATGATACTCTGAGTATTAAATGTTGAAATACCGATCGGTACATAAAACGTATTAACCGCTAAGGAAGTAAAGGCAGACATTATAGAAGCCGGATACACTCGTTATGCATATATTATGAGGTGATAGAATGGAAGATATACCAAACGAAAAAACGACCGATGAACTTTTTCTTATACTGCAAAATATAAAGAATGATTCCGACGAGTTAAACGAATTGTTCGGGCAGATGAATGCACCTGAATTTCATGAATATCTTTCAGATCTTATTTCAGAAAGAAATATTTCCATAGAAAAGCTGGGTATCAAAGCACTTCTCAGCCGCTCGTTCACATATCAGTTATGTTCCGGCGATCGAATGCCAAACAGAGATATTATCATAAGGATAGCTATTGTACTTGAACTTTCGATTGATGAAACACAGCGGCTTTTACAGCTTGCTAACCGAGGTATTCTTTATCCTAAAATAAAACGTGACATGCTTATCATCTATGCACTGAATAATAATTACGGACTTTATAAGACAGATGAGTTTCTTTCACAATTCGGACAGAAGCCTCTTTTGTAAGTGTTATCAATATTGAAATATAAATAAAATTGTCACAAATAAGTTATACCAAGAAAAGCGTTACCGTTCGGGTCAATGGTAACGCTTTTTGTGTTGACTCAAAGCTGCTTTTTGCGGGACTCATATAGAAAATTATCAGTTTTCAGCTGTAAAAAACAGCCAATAATAAACCAGGATAATCTCGAAAAATCATTGTAGTAAACATGGTCTAATATTACGGAACAAACCAATTGCTATGTATACTTTTGACATAATCATAATCTGCTGAATTTATAATGTGCACAATAGAACTAAATCCTATAGTTTTTCTACGCTTGCGAGTGTTTCCGAAAAGATACGTATCTTTTCCACGCTTG
>JBJEQL010000255.1:0-2433 GCA_051881735.1 Oscillospiraceae bacterium | reverse complement strand
AGCACCTTAAAGAGGACGGCTACAACGATGAGTTTGAAATGCTGTATGAGTACAGTCTATACAGCGGAAAAAGCGAACAGTCGGAAACGGCGACCGATACGGCGCAGATAAACGGCGAATATATGGAAAAATGCACAAGGCTGTATGATTCCCTGCTCCGTGAAAACTGCTCGGACGCATTTGTTCCGCTTTATATCGACCCGAACACGGGTGCAGGAGTTTACATAATCGGCAGCAACAGATTTTCGGAGGATGAAAAGGCTTCTTCGGACGCTTGCTTTGTCTGCGTTATACTTTTCGCAATGGTGGACGCAGTTTCAAAGCCGGACGCTTATTCCGATTATGATATTTCTCTGAGCATGACCGTAAAAAAGCGGTTCCGTTCGGTAGGGAAAGCCTTTGATTTCTTTAACGCAAGGGTTTCGGGGCAGGACGTTTACGAAAACTATCCCGATGAGAATAACGAAATGCTCCCAGAGGATATTGACGAGTGCTTTAATCTCTATTTTATCTCCAAAGAGGAAAACGAGGATATGTACCGCAGGAACATCGGCAGGATATTCCGTGAAAAGGAAGCCGAGGCGATCCGTGAGGTGGAAAAGCTGGAAGAACTAAAGCGAAAATATCCAAATAGCACTTAAACACAGCTTTATATTGAATTTTGGCACAGATTAATCAGCGTTTCATTAGTATAAGAAAAAATTTCAAAAAAGTATTGACAAATGGAAAGATATTCTGTATAATGATGATACGCTGTTAAGAAACAGCATATATGCAGCAAGCATATATTGATAAAAAATTATTTAAGGATACAAATATAACGTAATGGTATGTATTATTACGGGATATTTGTGTCCTTTTTTGTTTTTTATCAATTTTATGCTTGCTTTTTTATGTTACCCCCAAATATTGCTGTTATATCGGTCGTTTTTGCGTATCGCCGTAAATTTTACGGCGATATAAAATCACGCCGTATAATATATACAGAACCTTGAAAACAGAATAATGACATAAGCTTGACCGAAGCCAAGGCTCTGAAACCGGGCAGGATGCTTCGGGGACAATGACCATTCATTGCCGTGACCGTAACGCACGGATAGTTCATACGGGGAACGATCACCAACGATCAAAATGTATAATACTAATTCCAAATCAACCTATAGACAAATCCTTGGATATAATAATCCAATTCTGCGTCAGGCTCCCTTGAAAGGCAGCAAGCCTTCCTGCGGTCGCCTTCCTTGACTTGGATTATTCTATCTGTCGGCTTTGTCTATAGAACGATTTGGAATTAGTATGAAAGGGGCGAAAAAATGAGTGTTCTCATAAAAGATACAACAAGGGAAGAACGGGAAAAAATCGTCAAAGACGGTATTGCGTTATCAACGTTAGATGTTCTTCCGCCAACTGAAAAAGGCATGGAGTATTTCGCCAAATACATTGAAGGAGAAATGGAGTTATCCGAAATAACGGACGCTATTCTTGCTTCATATAAACATGACATTTGAAAGGAGTGAACGCAATGGGTGAAAGTCTTGAAAGAGCAATAAAGACCTCTCTTAAAGGTTACATCGATGACTATGACGACATAGACGAGATAATGACACGTCTTCTTAATGTTACCGCAGATGGGTTTTGCTTCGATGAGGATAAACGAAAACCATTGATAAATATGTTGTATGCTACAATGGAAACATTTGATATATCGACTGAACGAAAAGGAGAAGTCACATACGGCGAGATGATTTGCCTTATTGACGAGCAAAAAAACGACTCCTGCATTGCTTCAGACGGCAGAGAGCTTTGTGAGGAAATTCGCAGAATGCTTGCTTCAAATTTTAAGGATATGCTGTTGTGGGCTGAAAGGTCAAATGCGACCGTAAAGCTGTTTTTGTCCGTGACTGTCAAAGGCTTCCTTGATTATCTTGCCAAAAGAGCAGGGTGGACAGGCGGCAATAATCTTTACAGAAAGCTCCGAAGCAGCAGCTTTAATTATCTTAATAAGCATATAGAAGGCGATACAACGATAAGGAAATTTTTTGAAGATGTGTCGAAATTTCAGTCAAAGGGTTGGAATCCCTTTTATTCCATTAAGGAATATGAAAAGAATATCCGCAACAGCTTTGATGACATTGTGTTCCTTTTAATAGAATGCTTTGAGATAGGTTATCCCGAAGTGTTCGACTTGAATAAGATAAAGAATAAATACGGCATCGCTCCGCACGAAGAGGAGTGCGTTTTGAAGGAGGCAGGTTAAAATGGCAAATATACTTAAAGAAACGGTAAGAGGTATCGACTGCATACGCTTGGAGGATGAATTTCTCGTAAGCAGAGAGATCTTCCTTACCGAAGAGGTAAACGCCCAGACATCAAACGAACTTATAAAGCAGCTTATGTATCTTGAACGGCAGGACAGCGAAAGCGAGGTCACGA
>JBJEQL010000254.1:0-2447 GCA_051881735.1 Oscillospiraceae bacterium | reverse complement strand
CAAAGACGCTTTCGGGCGGCTGGCAGAGAAAGGTCAGCATTGCAATGGCACTTGTAACCTCTCCACGCATATTGTTCCTTGATGAACCGACCTTAGGTCTTGACGTTCTTGCAAGACGTGAGCTGTGGACAGCGATAAAGGCACTTAAATCCAAAATGACTATCATTCTCACAACACATTATCTCGATGAAGCTGAAGCTCTCTGCGACAGAATAGCCATTATGACAGGCGGCTGTCTGAGAGCCGTAGGAACTGCCGATGAGCTTAAAGCGCAGGCAGGCAAGGACAACTTTGAAGACGCATTTGTCGAGATCGCTGAAAGAAGCAAGGATTCAATATAATATGAAAGGAATTTTCAATATGAGGATAGCAGTTTTTTCAAAAAGAAACCTCAAGGAGCTGCTCCGTGACCCCTTGAGCTACATATTCTGCCTTGGTTTCCCCATCGTTATGCTGCTGATAATGACGATAATAAACAAGAGCATTCCGCCCGAGGCAAACATGACAGTTTTCCGCATAGACAATCTTTCAGGCGGAATAGCAGTATTCGGACTGTCCTTTGTAATGCTTTTTGCGGCATTGCTTCTTTCCCAAGACAGAACAGGCGCATTTCTCACCCGTCTTTATGCATCACCCATGAAAGCCTATGAGTTTATCGGAGGATATTATCTGCCTATCATTCTTCTCTCCATTATGCAGTCACTTGTCACATTTACCGCCTCATTTATAATTGCCGCTGCGGAAAATGTAGAAATGAACATAGGGCGCATTTTTCTCACACTGCTTTCTCTTATCCCCACGGCAGTAATGTTTATAGGCTTTGGACTGCTGTTCGGCAGTATCTTCAACAGCAATGCCGCTCCCGGTTTATGCTCCATAATCATATCAGCCGCAGGCATTTTAGGCGGTATATGGATGGACGTTGAAAGCATAGGCGGAGGACTGAAACAAGTCTGCCTTACGCTCCCCTTTTATCATTCTGTAAGAGCTTCACGAAGCATAATGGCAGGCACTTCGGATAATCTGGGAACAGATCTGCTTATCGTAGGTGCTTATACCTTAGGTGCAATTCTTCTCTCCATCATAGCATTCCGCAAAAACATGAAAAGTGACAGCAAATAAAACGCTGTTCCATAAAAAAAGCCAGCCGAAAGGCTGGTTTTTTCATTGTAATACTAAGGAAACTCTGATTAATCCGAATCAGCGTTTCCCTAATACAAGCCTTTTATAATAGAATATTAGTCATTTACGAATGTAATATGAAGTTGTTCAGCTAAATTAACAACCAAAGCAATATTTTTTTGTATATTTATTATAATTATTGTCAATTGAAAAAAATTTAATATTATGATATGCTTATTATGAAAATGTTAACGCATAACAAAATGGGAGTATATAATGTCAAAAGAATTAAAAAATAAAACCAAAAGAGCTATACAGTATTTCTGCGGTATATTATTATTCTTTATTTTTCAGTTTGGAACTTTCATTTTAGACAGATCGGGTCTTTCGCAATTAAGCGGTATATGCGCGGCTTTTCAGTATGCAAGCTGTCTTTTTCTTGTAAGAACAAACCATAAAAAAGGCGTAATAACTTCAATTATTCTGCTCTCAGTATCGGCAATCAACCTGATAAGAATAATCACCTTAAATGGTGCAACCGTTGCCATGTCGGGACTTTTCAATCAGATTTTCTATATTGTCACGATACTTTGGTTTGGTTCTATTTTTGCAAAGCAGGAAAAAGCGGCAGTAACCGATGTGCTTACGGGATTGCTGAACCGGCGAGGACTTCAAAAAGAATTGAAGAATTCAATAGAAGATGCAAAACCTTTCTATCTGATAGATATCGAATTAGGCAATTTCAAACTTCTTAATGACAGTTTTGGAAACGTTTACGGAGATAGGCTGTTAAAGAAAACAACTGAACGTATCAATACTTTCATTGGCGACAAGGGAATAGTTTCTCGAAAAAACGGTTCGGAATTTGTCATTATCCTCAAAGATACGCAGAATGCAGAAGAAGACACAAACAAGCTTCTTGACGTTATCCGTGAAAAGCTCTCACTTGCCTTTGACAGTGATTACCTCGACTGCTATGTAACTGCATTTGCAGGAATCGTTTCCTTCCCTGCCGACAGCGATAATTACGAGGACCTCTTAAAATATGCGGACATGGCAATGGTTGAGGCACTCCACTCCAACTCCACAACCGTCTGCCCATTCAAGCCCGAAATGGAAAAGCGCATTAAGCGCCACGCAGAGCTTGAACATCTCGTTAAAGAAGGAATTGAAAAAGATTACTTCTATTTAGTTTATCAGCCACAATATATTCTTCAAGGAAAAAAGCTGCGCGGATTTGAAACTCTTATAAGAATGAAGCTTCCCGATGGCACTTTTGTAAGCCCCGGCGAATTCATTCCTGTTGCGGAAATGAGCGAACAGAT
>JBJEQL010000253.1:0-9822 GCA_051881735.1 Oscillospiraceae bacterium | reverse complement strand
AAACTTTCCGAATGTTGTCACAAGGTTTTGGCTTCTTGCGATATGTCCGTCAAGCGCGTCCGTAACCGATGCGGCAATGAAAATTACGAGCGCCGCCACTTTTGAAAACGGCATAAAATCCGTCAGCAGGAAAAACACGAAAAACGGAACAAGGATAACTCTTAAAAGCGTGAGTTTATTCGGCAAATTCATTTTCAATCTCTCCAATCAGGTCATAATCAAGTGTTTCGGTGATCTTTACCTTAACAAAGCTGCCCGATGTAAGCTTTCTTTCAGGCGAGCGGAAGAAAATCTTTCCGTCAATGTCTGGAGCGTCCGCTGCGCTTCTTCCGAAATAGCATTCACCGTAGCGATCAAAGCCTTCGGTGATAACCTCAACTGTCTTGTCTATCATTTTCTCATTATTCTGAGCCATGATTATCTGCTGCTGCTCCATAATAATATCAGCGCGGCGCTGCTTTGTTTCCTCATCAAGCTGTTCTGGCATTTCGGCAGCCTTTGTTCCCTCTTCCTGCGAATATGGGAAGCATCCAAGTCGGTCGAATCGCATATCCTTGACAAAATCTGCAAGCCGATTGAACTGCTCTTCTGTTTCGGATGGGAAACCTGTGATAAGAGTTGTGCGGATAATAACGCCGGGAACTTTTTCACGGATCTTCTTCATAAGTTCACGAAGTGCCTGCTCGTTTCCGGGACGGTTCATCTTTTTAAGGATATCCTCGCAGCAATGCTGTATCGGAACATCGATATATTTTACGATCTTATCTTCCTTTGCGATAACGTCAAGCAGCTTGTCGGTAATTCTTTCGGGGTAGCAGTAAAGAATTCTTATCCATTTCAGCTTTTCGATCTTGCAAAGCTCTGTGAGAAGCTCGGGAAGCTTGCTTTCGCCATAAAGGTCTTCGCCGTAGCGAGTGGAATCCTGTGCAATGATGTTAAGTTCCTTAATTCCCTTGTCGGCAAGTTTATTTGCTTCTTCAATAAGATCTTCCATAGGAACGCTGCGGAATTTTCCTCTTATTGCAGGAATTGCACAGTATGTACAGCAGTTTGAGCAGCCTTCTGCGACTTTGAGATAAGAGTAAAACGGCAGGGTCGTCTGAATACGTCCGCCTGTCATAGGAAGATCAAGCTTGTTTCCGAAGTTCATCGGTCTTTCATTCGCAAGAACGTGGTCAATAACATTTATAATGTTGTCATTGCAGCCTATTCCAACAACAGCGTCAGCCTCGGGGATAAGCTCTCCGACTTCTTCCTTATAACGTTCTGCAAGGCAGCCTGTTACGATTATCTTTTTTATTCTGCCCTCTTCCTTCAGTTTTCCGAATTCGAGGATAGTTTCGATAGCTTCCTGCTTTGCGCTCTCGATAAAACCGCAAGTGTTAACGATAACGATATCGGACAATGCGGCATCAGCAACAAGCTGATATCCTGCTTCTTTTATCTTATACAACATTCTCTCTGCGTCAACCTGATTTTTATTGCAGCCGAGAGAAACCATTCCGACTTTTACCGGCATTTTTTAGTATGCTCCTTTTGAATATATTTTAAGCGGTAATTCATACGCTATTTAAATAATTATATCATATTTTGTATGTATTGTAAAGGGTAAAATATGAGTGTTTTTAAAATGGAAAGAGAAATTAAATTTAGAATTGCCGTTAAAACCGCAAAGCGGATAAAAGTTTACGTCCACGCTTTTTAAAGGGTGGCAGGGGTCAAGGGGGCAGCGCCACCTTGTCGCTCTCGCAAGAGCGAAACACCCTAAACTTTAGCGCAAATCACAGCAGCAATAAACCGAAAATCTAACAGCTATAAAAAGCGCAATTCAATCCAAAAGATAAAACGGAAAATGAGAAATCAAGCTATTGAACCTAAAAAATTGAATTGCGCTTATTCTTTTTCCTTAAAGTAAACTCTCCTCTAAAGGCAAATATACGAACGAAGTGAGTAAATTTGCCTTTAGACGTAATATGTATTAGCTATGCAGGGGAAACAACAATTGAAGTTTTCTTCTGTATAGCCGTTCAAAGTGCGTTGTGACCTACATATACTCACTTCGTTCATATATGTAGGTCACAAGGAAAATTTACTTTATGAAAATAGAAAAAGCGCAATTCACAATTTAGGTTTACGATAATGATTTCTCATATCCGTTTTACCATTTTTGTTGTGAATTGCGCTTTTTATTTGTTAGTTTTTTGGCTTATCGCTAAAAGCGTTGTGCGTTAGTTTTAGGTGTTTCGCTTCTGCGGAAGCGACCAAGTGGCTTTGCCCCTTGGAACCCCACAAGCCTTTAAAAAGGCTTGACCTAAACTTTTGCTCCGCTTTGCGGTTTTAACAGCTTAATTCGGAATTCCGAATCATTCCGTAACAAATGCGTTGTAAAGAGCCTTTACAGCTGCTTCAAAATCTTCCTCGTTTACGCCTACAATGATGTTAAGCTCAGAAGAACCCTGGTCGATCATCTTTACGTTAACTCTTGCGTCTGCAAGTGCGGAGAAGATCTTGCCTGCAGTACCTCTTGCCTTCTTCATGCCTCTGCCAACAACTGCGATAAGTGCAAGGTTGCTTTCGATTTCAATAATATCGGGGTGAACACGGTAGTTGATCTCGTCAATGATGTTCTTTTCTTTTCCGAGAAGGCTTTCTGTGCTTACAAGAACGGACATTGTGTCGATTCCGCAAGGCATATTTTCAAAGCTGATGCCGTTCTTTTCGAGCGCACGGAGAACGTTTCTGCCGAAGCCAATCTCGCTGTTCATCATATCCTTTTCAATGTTGATAGCGGAGAAGCCCTTCTTACCTGCGATACCTGTGATAACATACTTGCTTATCTCAGCAGACTCGGAAACGATCATTGTTCCTCTGTCGTCGGGTGCGTTTGTGTTACGGATATTGATAGGAATACCTGCAGCTCTTACAGGGAAGATAGCGTCCTCGTGGAGAACAGTCGCACCCATGTATGCAAGCTCACGGAGTTCCTTGTATGTGATAGTTGTGATAGTCTTGGGGTCGTCAACGATTCTCGGGTCGCAGATAAGGAAGCCTGAAACGTCAGTCCAGTTTTCGTAAAGGTCAGCATTTACAGCTCTTGCAACGATAGAACCTGTGATGTCCGAGCCGCCTCTGGAGAATGTCTTGATAGTATCGTTAGGCATTGAACCGTAGAAGCCCGGAACAACAGCGTTGTCAAGTTCTACAAGCTTTGCGGAAAGGAGTTCCTGTGTTGTATCAAGGTCGAAAGCGCCGTCTTCGCTGAACTTGATGTAGCCTGCAGGATCAACGAAGTTGTAGCCGATATATGCAGCAAGAACCTTGCTGTTGAGGTATTCACCACGGCTTGCAGCAAAGTCACGTCCTGCTCTGTGAGCGAAAGCGTCCTTAATTTCTGTGTATTCGTCGGAGAGGTCGATATCAACGCCGAGATCCTTGATGATGGAGTTGTATCTCTGTTCGATAGCGTCAAATTCCTTGTCGAAATTTTCACCCTTTGCAGCTTTTTCATAGCAAGCATAAAGCATATCGGTGATCTTGATATCTTCCTTGAAGCGCTTTCCGGGAGCGGAAGCAACGACAAACTTTCTGTTCGGGTCGCCCTTGATGATAGCGGCAACTTTTTTAAACTGTGCGGAATCTGCGAGTGAGCTTCCTCCGAATTTTACTACCTTAATATTGTTCATAACAGCAAATCTCCTTAATATATAAAGTATAAATTAAATTTACAAAACGCAACATTACCATTATACCGAATAAAAGTCAAATTTTCAATTGATATATAAAACAAAAATCACCCAATAAATTATGTCCTTTTGTGAAATACGACTGTACTTCACAAAAGGACAATTTATTAATGCGTAATTCGTAATGCATAATGCGTAATTTAAGATGATATTTAAAAAAACACAGAAAAAATCAGATTACACTTTATGCTCTACATTAATTACGAATTGAACAAATTCTGATTTGTAGCTCAAATTATCTCCCCGATAAATTGGAATTTGTCGCAAATTGTAGGGGCGGATTCCATATCCGCCCGTGTAACAATATTCCGTGAATCGGGCGGATATAGAATCCGCCCCTACAAATTAAACATTGATACAGTTTCCGATTTGTCGGGCAATTTCACTTGTCAAATAACATTTTATTTCATGCGTGAAAACAGTTTAAGCGTGTTTTCCATAGTCTTTTCCGCAACAAGTTCGGGAGTAACGCCTTTCAGCTCTGCAATTTTATCAATAACATTAACGATCATTCCGCTGTCGCAGCGTTTTCCTCTGTTCGGCTCGGGCGCCATATACGGACAGTCGGTTTCAAGCATAAGGCGGTCGAGAGGAACAACTTCAAGCGCTTCAACAGCCTTTCGTGCATTTTTGAACGTGAGAACGCCTGTGAAGCTGATGTTCATACCGAGCGCAAGCACCTGCTTTGCTGTTTCGGCAGAACCCGAAAAGCAGTGCATAACACCGTTTATCTTTCCCCTTTTCCCGAGGATATTCATAGTATCTTCCGTAGCGTCCCTTGAATGGATAACAACAGGCAGGTTTCTTTCTTCTGCAAGGTCAAGCTGCTCCTCAAAAAAGCGCATCTGAAGCTCTCTGTCGAAACCCTCAAAATGGTAGTCAAGTCCTATCTCACCGATAGCAACGACCTTCTCGTTTTCCGTCATTTTCCTGATTTTTTCAAGGTAGTCGGACGGCGTATCAGCTGCGTCCTCGGGGTGAATCCCAACAGCAGCATAAATAAACGGAAATTTTTCCGCAAGGTCGATCGAAAACTGCGAGCGTTCGAGCGTACAGCCGATGTTTACGATGTTGCGAACGCCGCCCTTGTGGAGCGCTTCAAGCAGTTCGGCTCTGTCGGGGTCGAACTGTTCGGCGTCATAGTGAGCGTGTGAATCAATATATGTGAGCATAAATTTTCTCCTTGTTTTTATATTATAACCATTCTTTCTCATCTATCTCATTTTTCAAGGCTTCAAAAAGTGGGATAAAATCGGTTTTAAGTCTGCGGATAATAGACAATGCCTGCTCGCTGCTGTAAGTGTGAGCAAGTACATTCCGTGCTTCAAGCAGTCCGAGCCAACCCTCGCAGTCTGTTATCATTCCGCATTGATATGCAAGCTTTATTATCGATCTCGGAGAACCGACTTTTTCATCATATCTTCCGTGTTTTTCGATAATATATTTCATAAGCTTCCATGACTGCTCAAAGCATATCTCAAACAGCGCAGCGATACCTGTCTGTTCAACAACGGTATAAGGCTCGTTAAGCTCTGCGCCTTCCTTTAAATTTGAAAGCGACCTGCAGAAATTTTCATACTTCTTCATATAATAAAACTCCATCCCTTTCAATTTCAGCTTTAAGCTCGTCCGAGATACCTTTGTCAAGGTCTACAACGTCAAACATCAACAAAGTCCATGCGTTTTCCTCAACATCATAGTAAAAATCGAGCGCATTCCCTCCGCTTACCGCAAGGTCGATATCGCTTCTTTCCGAGTTCTGACATCTTGCCCGTGAACCGAAAAGGATAACCTTTTTTATTCCGTTTTTCTTTGCGATTTTGATTATATCCTCTTCAACTCTTTTATCAAGACAATATCCCACAGCCAAGCACCTCCGCAGAAAAAGAGTATAGTACTAATATCAAATCAACCTATAGACAAATCCTCTGATATAATAATTCAATTCTGCGTCAAGCTCCCTTGACAGGCGGCAGCCTGCCTGCGGTCGCTTTCCTTGACTTGAATTATTCTATCTGTCGGCTTTGTCTATAGAACGATTTGATATTAGTATAGAACGTTTCTCATATTTTAACATTATTATGTTAGTCTGTCAAATGTGAAAAAAGCTTGATTTTCACGAAGCCGAGATAGAATATATCTTCCCCGATTCTGCATTGTAAATAAGATAAAATGCAGAAGCTACGGTCTGCACATTTCCGTCTTTGTCCGTGTATTCGGCGGAAATATAAACAACAGGATATCTTTTGTCCTCGGTCTTAAGCGAAGCGGAAGCAGCGCTGTCGTTTCTGACCGAGCTTGAAGCGGTGAAATCCTTAACGCTGATACTTTCGGGGTCGGCGTTAGGGTCAAGTCCGAAATCAATTCCGCAGCTTTTCAGATAATCGGCAGTCGTCACGCAGTCCGAAAATGTGTATGAATCAGCCGTGCTTTCATCAAAGCATTTTATTATCTTGTTTGGTTTATGCGCTTCGCAGGCGGAAATAAGCTTTTCAACCTGCTTTATACCGTTTGAGCTGTTTGCACATTTTCCTGCAACGGCAAAGGAAACTATCGAAACGAGCAGGCATATAACGGCGAAAATTACGGTCGTTTTTGTCTTTTTCATTTTACGTCTTCCCCCTTTTTGTCAGCATCGGTTTTGTCTGTTTCGGGTATATCTTGGGTTTCTGCGTCGGTTTCATCAGCCGTGTTTTTCTCGGGAAGTATACCCTTTGCCGATGATATCATCTTCTTTGAAAAAGCGGCGATGCTCTTTGCATTTGCAGCTATGACAAGAGCAAACATTATCAGCGCAATTATGCCTATAACAACAAAGATAATGCCTATAAGATTTGTTCCCGTTTCAAGAACATAAAATTCAAGTTTGCCGCTGAATGTACCATTGAATTTTCCATCGGAAGAGTTATTTTCGGCGGAAACATTGCTGTTGTTCAGAACGGTCAGTTCCGAAGCTTTTTCATCAAAAACAAGAATGATATCTTTATGTGAAAGCGGCGACATATCCATTTCAGCGGTGTAGCTTCTGAGCGTTCTGAACGGACTGCCCGTTAAAAGCTTTTCCGAACCGAAGCTGCAGTTCACCTTTTCGCCCGTGTAGTTATAAACGAAGTTTTTGTAGAGGTCTGCTGCCTTTTCGTATGAAGCTTTTCCGAAATCGGCGGTGTAAACCGTGACGCCGTCCCTTTTGCCTGCGGAAAGCTTAACTCCGTCAGGTGAAGCTTCGGCAAGGGCGGCCTTTATTATCTCCGCTGCATTTGAGGGTATCCCCTCGGGAACGGAGAAGACAAGCTTTAAGGCAGCTTTCTTCCCCGAAAATCCAAGCTCTGCCGAAACCTTGTCAAACGCAGCTTCCCATTCAAAAACGCCTGTAACAGCAAAAGCTGCGGCTGTTTTTAAACGTTCGTAGTAAAAGCAAGAGCTATCATCCGAAAGGCGAAAATCACCGTCTTTAAGTACAGTATCTTCAAAAAGATAAATCGAACTTCTGAGAGTTCCCGTGCGGCTGTCGAAATAGAACGAACCGTCGCAAAGGTCGCTCACGATAATGTTCATTTTCGTTCCCAATGTTTCGTTATGGTTGAACGTCAGCAGGAACGAAGCGTTTTCGGAACAGAGTATGCGGTCGGTGAAGATCTCAGTTTCCTCGGCAGACATATCCGAGGCTTTAAAGCTGTAAATGACCTTGTTGTTTTCCTCTTTGCGTTCATATTCCGCATCGGCTGCCTTTTCCTCAAAAAAATCATCGGCGGACATACCGTTTGCGGCAATGTTTTCTATCGTGTCGGAATAGAAGCCTATATCTATCGTTCTCTCAAAGTTCCCATTCGGGAGAATATACGTTGCAACGTCTATCTCGTTTGCAGGATAGCTTTTGCTCTCATAAACGGAAAGCGCTGCAGAGCTGCTGTATTCCGTTCCGCAGAAAGATATCGTATTATTGCCTATTTCAAAAAAAATCGAACCGCTTGAACTGCATATCCCTGCATTTTCGACAGCATTAGCAGCCCAGCCGAGAAGCTTTTCCGAGGTGAAATTTTCTTCAAATGAAAATCCGTGCTTAAATATAGTATCGGAGTTGTCAAATGTTATTACAGCTTCAAAATCGGGTTCGGAAAGTGCGATGATATTCCGCACCTTTGAACGGTAATCGTCAAGTCCGTTGAAATTAAGCGTAAAAGTATAGATATATTCGCTGTCGTTCTCGGACATTTTCAGCGTAAGCTCATCGGGAAGGCTGTCCGTTATAGTTCTGTCAAGAGCGGATACTCCGCCTTTCACATATTGGGCAACGTCATCCTTGGAAAGCTCTGCGGTTATAACTCGCTTTCCGTAGAAACTCGTGTCCATGGTCATAAACGTATCAAGCCTTGCTCCGCAGCCTGTCAGAAGCACGGTGAAAATAACCGCAGCAGCGGCGAAAAACAGTTTAAATGTCTTATGCATATTCATAGTGATAATCTTCCGTTCTGTCAGATTTTTTACAGATAAATTATATCATATCAGGCTGCAAATCACAATATTATATGCTGCTTTATGTCAACTTGCAAAGTTTTTTGCCACCTTAATCGTTTGAAATTGTGAACTTTTTTATTACCCCCTTGAAATGTTTAATAGGAAATGCTAAAATAATGATATCCGTGAAGAAAACGTTTCCCAGAAACGGATTTTTGCGGAAAATCGACAAATATTATGATGTATAAATGTTAAAAGGAGCGTGTTCCCATGAACTACGGACATTTTGACCTTGCGAATAAGGAATATGTCATCACTAACCCCGAAACTCCCTCACCCTGGGCGAACTACCTCGGTTCTCCTGAATACGGCGCAATCATCTCCAACAACGCAGGCGGTTACAGCTTTGTAAAGAGCGGCGCAAACGGCCGTGTTATCCGTTACCGTTTCAACTCCGTCGCTGTTGACCAGCCGGGCAGATATGTTTATATCAAGGACGGCGAAACAGGCGAATACTGGTCTGCTTCATGGGCACCCGTATGCAAGGATCTTGCTGAATACAAGAGCGAATGCCGTCACGGTACTGCTTACACAGTTATCACATCCGAATACAAGGCAATCAAGTCCGAAGTTACATACTATGTTCCGAAGGACGCTACTTATGAAGTTTGGGCTGCTAAGATCACAAACACAGACAGCAAGCCAAGAAAGCTTTCCGTTACAGGCTACTGCGAATTCGTAAACGACAATAACTATGAGCAGGATCAGGTAAACCTCCAGTACACACTCTTCATCACACGCACATATTTCAAGGATAACTTTATCCTCCAGAAGCAGAATGAAGTTTTCAAGAATCCCGATCTTGAACGTTTCCTCGGCGTTGCAAAGGCAAAAGTCGACGCTTACTGCGGCGACCGTGACGCTTTCGTAGGCTCTTACAGAAGCTATGCAAATCCTAAGGGAATTGAAGAAGGCCTTAAGGGTCAGCTCAACTACAACACAAACTCCTGCGGCGCACTCCAGAGCGATATCGTTCTCCAGCCGGGCGAAACTAAGGAACTTACATATATCCTTGGTCAGAAGCCTGAAGCTGTTGCAAAGGAGATCATCGCTAAGTATGAAAAGCCGGGCGTTGTTGAAGCTGAGGTTGAAGAGCTTAAGAACTACTGGCATGAAAAGCTTGGCAACTTCCAGGTAAATACTCCCGACCCCGACTTCAACAATATGGTAAACGTTTGGAACGCTTACAACTGCTTCATCACATTCATCTGGTCAAGAGCAGCTTCATTCCAGTACTGCGGACTCAGAAACGGCTTTGGCTATCGTGATACTGTTCAGGATATCCAGGGTATCATCCACCTTGCTCCCGAGATGGCTAAGAAGCAGATCGAATTCATGCTTTCCGCACAGGTTACAAACGGCGCAGGTCTGCCGCTTGTTAAGTATACACATAACGCAGGTCAGGAAAACCACCCCGACGAGAACGACGAGAACACAGCATACGCTAAGGAAACAGGACATCCTTCCTACCGTGCTGACGACGCTCTCTGGCTCTTCCCGACAATTTACAAGTACATCTCCGAAAGCGGCGATATCGCATTCCTCGATGAAGAGATCTTCTACG
>JBJEQL010000252.1:0-9852 GCA_051881735.1 Oscillospiraceae bacterium | reverse complement strand
GCGCAGGCGACAGAGGAAGAAAACAGACCCTTATCGACTATGGTTTCAGACTTCCGTCTGCTTTTGACAACCGTCCTCTTACCTTTGACGAATTCTATGACAAGGTAAATCAGGCTATATTCGTTTCCGCAACTCCGGGACAGTTTGAACGTGAGAAGTCGGAACAGATAGTTGAGCAGGTCATTCGTCCGACAGGACTTGTTGACCCCGAAATTATCGTTAAACCCGTTCAGGGTCAGATAGAAGATCTCCTGCTTGAAATAAACGCAAGAACAGCAAAGGGCGAACGTGTTCTTGTTACAACGCTTACGAAGAAAATGGCGGAAGATCTTACCGCTTACCTTGAAAAAATGGAAGTCAAGGTGCGATATATGCACTATGATATTGATACTATCGAGCGTATGGAGATAATCCGTGACCTGCGACTCGGTGAGTTTGACGTCCTTGTCGGAATCAACCTTCTGCGTGAAGGTCTGGATATTCCCGAAGTTTCACTCGTTGCGATACTGGACGCAGACAAGGAAGGTTTTCTGCGTTCGGAAAGCTCACTTATACAGACGATAGGCCGTGCCGCGAGAAATGCAGGCGGTCAGGTCATAATGTATGCCGACAGCGTTACACATTCAATGGAATGTGCGATAATGGAAACCGAGCGCCGCCGCAAATTGCAGCTTGAATACAACGAAAAACACGGCATCAAGCCGAAAACTATCATCAAGGACGTTCGTGATGTTATCAAGATATCGTCCAAGAGCGAAACGGACGGAAAGACTTCAAAGGCAAAGCAGAAGTATATGACCGCCGAGGAAAAGCAGGCTCTTATCGAGAAGCTCACCGCCGAGATGAAGAACGCCGCAAAGCTGCTTGAATTTGAACACGCCGCATATCTGCGTGACAGGATAAACGAACTAAAGGGAAAGAAGTGACATTATGGCTTTTGATTTCAAAAAAGAATACAAGGAATTTTATATGCCGAAAAACAAACCAGAGATAGTTACAGTTCCGAGCATGAATTATATCGCTGTCAGAGGCACGGGAAATCCCAACGAAAAAGACGGAGCATACCAAAAGGCGATCGGCGTACTTTATGCAGTCGCTTATACGATAAAAATGAGTTATAAAGGCTCTCACAAGATTGACGGTTTCTTTGAGTATGTCGTTCCGCCGCTTGAAGGCTTCTGGTGGCAGGACGGCATAAGCGGAATTGACTATTCGGACAAGAGTTCGTTCAACTGGATATCGGTAATACGTCTGCCCGATTTCGTAACAGAGGACGATTTCAGGTGGGCGGTAGAAGAAGCGTCAGCGAAAAAGAAAATGGACTGTTCTTCTGCTGAATTTTTCACCGTTGAAGAGGGACTTTGCGTTCAGATAATGCATATCGGAGCGTTTGACGACGAGCCTGCAACGGTTGCGATTATGGACGAATATTTAAAGGAAAACGGCTATGACAATGACTTCACCGATGTTCGTCTGCACCATGAGATATATCTTTCGGACGCACGAAAAATTCCTCCCGAGAAGTGGAAGACCGTTATCCGTCACCCAATAAAAAAGTTATGAAAAAATTGAAGAAAATCTGAAAGGAATTAAAAAATGCCAACCGACAAAATAATCATAAAAGGCGCAAGGGAACATAACCTTAAAAATGTAGACCTTGAAATTCCCCGTGACAAGCTTATTGTTATGACAGGTCTTTCGGGAAGCGGCAAATCATCGCTTGCGTTCGATACGATATATGCAGACGGACAGCGCCGCTATATGGAAAGCCTTTCGTCATACGCCCGAATGTTCCTCGGACAGATGGAAAAACCCGATGTTGACAGCATTGAGGGGCTTTCTCCCGCAATTTCGATAGACCAAAAAAGCACCTCGAACAACCCACGTTCAACAGTAGGTACTGTCACGGAAATATACGACTATCTGCGACTTTTATATGCAAGAATAGGCGTTCCGCATTGCCCTGTCTGCGGCAGAGAGATAAAGCAGCAGACCGTTGACCAGATCGCTGATACTATTATGGCTTTCCCCGAGGGTACAAAGCTGCAGATACTTGCGCCTGTTATAAGAGGACGCAAGGGCGAGCATACAAAAGAGCTTGAACGTGCGAAAAAATCAGGTTATGTCCGTGTTCGCTGCGACGGTATCATCTACGACCTCAGCGAAGAGATAAAGCTTGAAAAAAACAAGAAGCATAACATTGAGATCGTTGTTGACCGACTTGTGATAAAGGACGGCATAACCTCACGTCTTACCGACAGCGTTGAAACAGCTTCGGCGATATCGGGCGGTATCATCATTGCCGATATTGTCGGCGATAAGGAGATACTTTTCTCACAGAATTACGCCTGCCCCGAGCATAATATCTCCATTGAAGAGCTTACGCCGAGAATGTTCTCGTTCAACAATCCGTTCGGCGCCTGCCCGAAGTGTACAGGGCTTGGTATGTTCCGCAGGATAGACCCCGATCTTATTATTCCGAATAAAGAGCTGTCGGTAAAGCAGGGCGCAATAAAGGCAATGGGCTGGAATACGCTGAACGATGACTCTATCGCAATGATGTATTACTCCGCAATTGCCGATGAATACAAGGTTTCACTCGATACGCCCGTGAAAGATCTGCCCAAAGAGGTGGTGGACGTTTTCCTATACGGCACAGGCGAGAAAAAGCTGAAAATTGTCCGTTCAAACGTCTATGGCGGCGGAACCTACTATCAGCCGTTCGAGGGTATCATAAACAACTTACAGCGCCGCTATAACGAAACAAGTTCCGAGTACAGCCGCTCTGAGATAGAGGACTGCATGAGCGAAGTTCTTTGTCCCGACTGTCACGGACACAGACTTAAACCCGAGAGCCTTGCCGTTACTGTTGGCGGAAAGAACATCTCGGAGCTTACGAATATGTCAGTAAGCGAGTGCGTGGACTTTTTCGCAGGCCTTGAGCTTACCGAAACGCAGCGCCTTATCGGCGAGCGCATAATAAAAGAGATAAACAGCAGACTCGGCTTCCTCAAAAGCGTAGGTCTGGAATATCTTACTCTTTCACGTTCGGCAGCAACGCTTTCGGGCGGTGAGAGCCAGCGTATACGCCTTGCAACGCAGATAGGTTCATCGCTTGTCGGTGTGCTTTATATCCTTGACGAACCGTCTATCGGACTTCATCAGCGTGACAACGATAAGCTTATCGCAACGCTGAAAAGACTGCGTGATTCGGGAAATACCGTTATCGTTGTCGAGCATGACGAGGATACGATGCGAAGTGCAGATTATATTGTCGATGTTGGCCCTTATGCAGGAGTTCACGGCGGCGAGATAGTTGCAACGGGAACAGTCGAGGATATCCAAAAATGCGAGCGTTCAATAACAGGACAGTATTTGAGCGGAAAGCGCTTTATCCCTGTTCCGACCGAGCGCAAAAAGGGAAACGGCGAGTTCCTGAAAGTGTTTGGTGCTGCGGAAAATAACCTGAAAAATATTGACGTTGAGATACCGCTCGGAATTCTGACCTGCGTTACGGGCGTTTCGGGCAGCGGCAAATCCTCGCTCGTCAACGAGATTATATATAAGCACCTTGCGGCAAAGCTCAATCGTGCGAAAATACGTTCCGGCAAGTTTGAACGTATGGAAGGACTGGAAAATCTCGATAAAGTCATCGCTATCGACCAGTCGCCGATAGGCAGAACGCCTCGTTCAAATCCTGCGACCTATACAGGCGTTTTCGGCGATATCCGTGAGCTTTTCGCAAACACGAACGATGCAAAGATGAAAGGTTATGGTCCCGGAAGATTTTCGTTCAACACAAAAGGCGGCAGATGTGAAGCCTGCGAGGGCGACGGTATCATAAAGATAGAAATGCATTTTCTCCCCGATGTTTTCGTTCCCTGCGAAGTCTGCAAGGGCAAACGCTATAACCGTGAAACGCTCGATGTCTGCTATAAAGGAAAGAACATCTATGATGTGCTGGAAATGACCGTTGACGAGGGCGTGGAGTTCTTCGCCAATATCCCGAAGATAGCACGAAAGCTGAAAACCTTGCAGGAAGTCGGACTGGGATATATCAAGATAGGCCAGTCGTCCACAACGCTTTCGGGCGGCGAAGCACAGCGTGTGAAGCTTGCGACTGAGCTTTCAAAACGAGCAACGGGCAGAACGTTCTATATCCTTGACGAGCCGACCACAGGACTTCATACCGCTGATGTGCATAAGCTGATAGAAGTTTTGCAAAGATTGACCGAAGGCGGAAATACAGTCCTTGTTATCGAGCATAACCTTGATGTTATAAAAACAGCTGACCATATAATCGACCTTGGCCCCGAAGGCGGAGTCGGCGGCGGAACGCTTGTAAAATGCGGCACACCCGAAGAGATAGCACAATGCGAATCATCATATACAGGAAAATACCTTAAGAAATTGCTTTTTTGAGTTTGGAGTTTAGTTAAGTGTGGAGTTTGGAGAGTGGAGTTTGGAGTTGTTTTAATGTGTAATTCGGAATAGTTTTTTCATAAATAAGGATATAATTATGTAGGGGACGGGTTGCCCGTCCCGCAGAAATGACGTATCTATGGCGGTTTTTGTTGTTTGAGATAACAGCAAAAACCGTTTTCTTTTTTGTAACCTATGGTTTATACTAATTCCAAACCGTTCTATAGACAAAGACGACAGATAGAATAATCCAAGTCAAGGAAGACGACCGCAGGCAGGCTGCCGCCTGTCAAGGGAGTCTGACGCAGAATTGGATTATTATATCCGAGTATTTGTCTATAGGTTGGTTTGGAATTAGTATTATAAGTTTGACGGAAAATGCGCTTGCTTTGTTTGTTGTTTTCCTAACTCCAAACTTCACACTCCACTCTCTTCACTCCAAACTCAAACATCGCTGTTGATTTTGCACAATTTCTGACGATTTATGTCAAAACAATTCTACTTGTGTTTTTTGGTAAAGAGGAGTAAAATAGTAAAGGCAGTTTTTTCCGACTGCATATCTGAATTATGGGGGTCTTTTCTTGAATATCTTTAAAAATTTCGGAACAAGATTGAAAAATGAGTTCCGTGGCTACAATGCAGGCGCTTGCGCTAAGGACGCACTTGCCGGCGTTACCGTTGCAGCCGTTGCTTTGCCGCTTGCGCTCGCTTTCGGCGTTTCTTCCGGTGCAACTGCTGCTGCAGGTCTTGTTACTGCTATCATCGCAGGTATTGTTATCGGTGCACTTTCGGGCGGTTCTTACCAGATAAGCGGCCCTACCGGTGCTATGACGGCTATTCTGCTTTCGCTCGTTGCAAAATATGAGCTTCAGGGCGTTTTCATCGCAAGCCTTATGTCGGGCATAATCCTGCTCGTCTGCGGTCTGCTTAAACTTGGCAAGATCGTTTCCTACATACCGCTGCCCGTTATAACAGGTTTTACTTCGGGTATTGCTATCATAATCGCTTTCGGACAGATCAACAACTTCACAGGTCTTACCTGTTCGGGCGAAAATACTATTCAGAAAACTATCAGCTATTTCACAACAGAACAGCATTTCAATCTTGCAGCGTTCCTTATAGGCGCAGCAGTAGTTGTATTTATGGCACTCTATCCGAAAAAAATAAATCAGTATTTTCCGGGTTCGCTTGCTGCGATAATTCTCGCAACTATCGCCGAATTTATCTTTGATTTTGATGTTACACAGGTCGGAGAGATACCAAAGAGCATTTTCCTTCCTGACAGACTTGACCTTTCCGCTGTTACTGTTCGTCAGGTCGAAGCGCTCATTGTTCCTGCAATATCTATCGCAGCGCTCGGACTTATCGAAAGCCTTCTCTGCGGTGCATCTGCAGGCAGAATGAAGAATGAAAAGCTTGACGCAAATCAGGAGCTTATCGCACAGGGCATAGGTAACATGGTAATTCCGTTCTTCGGCGGTGTTCCTGCAACAGCCGCTATCGCAAGAACAGCAGTTGCTATCAAATCAGGCGGAAAAACAAGACTTACAAGCGTTTTCCACTCTGTTGTGCTTCTTGCAGCAATGTTCTTCCTCGCACCCGTTATTTCAAGAATTCCGCTCGCAGCTCTCGCAGGCGTGCTTATGATGACAGCATGGAGAATGAACGACTGGAGCGTTATAAAGGGCATTTTCACACGCAAGATCAAGACACAGATGGCACAGTTTATCCTTACAATGGTTGCAACAGTTATATTTGACCTTACCGTTGCGATTCTCATCGGTATTCTTTTCTCAGTAGTAATGTTCGTGCTTAAGGTTTCGGATATGCAGATAAGCGTTGCAGACGTTGACCCTGAAAGACTTCCGAGCCACCCCGACCACCTCAAGGACAGAAAGACCGCTGTCGTATACATGACAGGACCACTCTATTTCGGAACAGCAAATATCCTTGAAGATAAGCTTGCAGAGGTAGCCGACAGAGAGATAATCATTCTTTCAATGAGAGGTGTACCGTTTGCAGACGCAAGCGGCGTCCAGGCACTTCAGGAAATTGTTACGGAGCTTTCCAAAAAGGACGTAATGGTGTTCTTTACAGCAGTACAGCCGCCTGTAATGGAAATGGTAGACCGTTGCGGACTTACCGCAGATGTCGGCAGCGATAAGTTCTTCTGGAGTACGGATAAGGCTATCGACGCAATACTCACAGAAAACTGAGATTAATTCGGAATTCGGAATGCGGAATTCGGAATTAATGCCAAGCTGACATTTGTAGTTAAAAAGCGAAGCCAAGCAAAAGTTTCGTCCACCTTTTCAAAGGTGGTGGGTGTCCAGAGGGCAAAGCCCTTGGTCGCTCTCCGCAGAGAGCGAAACTCCCTAAACTAACGTATATAGCTTGTAGCATCAAGCCGAATAAATTATAGATTAAAAAAGCGCAATTCACATCAAAAAGGTAAAACGGAAATGAGAAACAAAGCCGTTAAACCTAAAAAATGTGAATTGCGCTAATTTCTTTCCTATATATACAAACTAACCTCGGCGAATAAACGTGAGAAGCGAAGCGCCGAACGTTTTAAGCCGACAACGTATGAACGGCGGTGCATTTTGAATGACAGCGCACGTTAAACGGGACGGGAAACCCGTCCCCTACATAGATTTGTGTAAAAAATGGGGTACTAATGGGCGAATATAGAATTCGCCCCTACATAATCAAACAATTTACGAAACCCAAAAAAAATCGCATATTAAATTTGTAATATTTTGTAACCGCATTGTTGTTGAAATACTAAGCCACACGATATATAATTAAATCAACAATATGAATGGGGTAGATGCGATCATGAAAAAACAGCTTGTGGCGGCAGTATTTGCAGTTTCTATGATATTATGCTCCTGCGCAGGGGGAGAGAATGGCGCAGAGGAGCAAAGCACTTCTTTGTCCGAAACATCGGCTCTGTCCGAAACGGTAACTTCGGCGGAAGATGAACCCGAAAAGTCGGAGCAGTTCAAGTACACGGTTTATGATTGGGGAATTTTTATAGATAAGTATATCGGCGGCGAAAAAAAATCCGTCGTTATCCCTGCCGAGATAGAGGGTCAGCCCGTGTATAAAGTATCGGACAACGCTTTCCGAGGTTCGCCCGTCGAGGAGATAACCTTCCCCGAGGGTGTGACAGAGATCGTTAGCTTTAAGGGCGCATCAAAGCTTCGCAAGATCGTCCTTCCGTCCACCGCAGAGGTGATAGACACGCTTGAACTCAGCTCTCTTCCCGAGTTTGAATGTATCGAAGCGGCAGAGGGCGGAAAACTCACCGTCAGCGGCGGTGCGCTGTTCACTTCGGACGGAAAAACGCTCGTGTATGCCTTTGACTGCGGCGAAGAGTACGCCGTTCCCGAGGGTACGGAGCATATCGGTGAATATGCCTTTTTCAACAAGGAGATACGTTCTGTCAGCTTTCCGTCAACGCTTAAAACGATAGAAAACAGAGCGTTTGCGGAGTGTAAAAAGCTCCTCTATGTGAAAATCCCGTCAAGCGTGACCGAGATAGGCAAGTCCGCTTTCTACAACAGCGGACTTATCGAAGCTGAATTTGACGAGGGAGTTGAAAACATCGGCTCGCAGGCTTTCCGCAGCACAAATATCGCCGAAATTTCGCTCCCGAACAGCGTAAAAACGGTCGGCGGATACTTCGTCAACGACAGCTGCAAGGTCTATGCGCACGACTCTAATCCCTCGCTTTACGATTATGATGTCGTTTTCCTCAACGAGACCCGTGCGGAAAAGGCAGAAAGGCTGCTCCCTGCAATGCCTGAATACATAGACGGCAGAGTCCGCCTTGATATTAATTTTGACGGTATTCCCGAATGCTTTAATGTTTCAAGCACTACGGTAAGTATATACACCTTTACAGAAAATGACACTTGGTATAATACAGATTGGATCGTAAGCAAGCTTTATCATTTTTATGACAAGGAAAACGACTGCGATTTTTATGCCGCAGGAAGTTCAGGCGAAACTTATAATTACTGCGATATAAACAGTTATATTCCGCTTGAAAATTATTTATGGAACGGATGGATAGGTTCATTCCGCAAATGGGGCAAAATCGAGGGCTTAAAACTTGAATTCGGCACTCTTAACGGTCATTATTATATGGAAGAATACGCCGAACGTCCGATAAACGCCGACAAATATATCATCGAGGCAATGCAGGAATACGAGCTTGTCGAGGTCATAGATTTTTTCAAGATCGCAGAGGAAAACGCTTCGGAAGAAAAGTTCAATATCCTGCTTGACCCGATAAAAAAACGCTCGTCAAAGCCGCTCCCGACCTATGAGGAGCATTTGAAAGAGAACTGCATTGAATTTTACGACGGTGATTTATCCATGGATCAGCCGGAATTATATATAAGAAATGAGCAGGAGCTTATAGAAGGCTTGCGCTTTGAAAAAGTGATGATCCTTACTGTAAGATGCGACCTTGAAAATGCAGAGGTCATAGCAAAGTATAAAAATCTAAAAGAATTGAGTATCTATAACATAAAAGACCCGTCTGCGCTTGCAGAAATGGACAGTATTGAAATGCTGTTTCTGCCGATCCTTGACAGCTATGATTTTCTTTCTGAAATGGACGGAGTAAGGGCAATACAGTTTTACGGGACAGTAGATGAACCCGATGATTTCTTCAAGGTGATAAAGGGTATGAAAAACCTTGAATATCTTTTGATAAACAATTACTGCGATATGCCCGTTTCCGACGGTCAGCTCAAATGGCTGGAGGAAAATATGCCCGAGCTGAAAATAATATATATGTGGTAGTAATTTTAATGCGTAATTCGTAATTCGTAATGCGTAATTATTTTGTAATTGCATATACGTTCCGAAATGTAGGGGCGGATTCAATATCCGCCCGTTATATGCCGATTTTTTCAAAAATATATGTAGGGGACGGGTTTCCCGTCCCGATTGAGATATGCATAATAATGCGTAATTCGTAATGCGTAATTATTTGATGTTCGAAAGATGTTACGAAAAAATTCTTACATTTATAAAAATATGAAAAGGGGATATTTATGCGCAGATTTTTATGTTTGCTGTTTGCGGCGGTGTTGACTGCGGCGGTGGCGTTTCCTGCGCTTGCCGATGAAAAAAAGGTCGAGATACCGTCTTGCTTCGGCTACACTCGGAAAAATGGGGTCTACACTATAACAGGCTATTACGGCGATGAAACAAGGGTCGTTATCCCCGAGGGCGTTGAGGTGATAGGCGCATCCGCTTTTGAGGACGATTACGACCTGGCGGAAGTCGTTCTGCCGAATTCGATAAAAAAGATAAGCTACCGCGCTTTTGCCTGCTGCAGCAAGCTGAAAAAAATTAACTTCCCCGATGGACTTGAATATGTCGGAGAAAGTTCATTCTGCGGAACAGCTG
>JBJEQL010000251.1:0-9921 GCA_051881735.1 Oscillospiraceae bacterium | reverse complement strand
TATTCGAGATTGTCGGCTTGATTTTTTCCATATTTTAAATGGTGTTTAGTATAAAACTGTTTTCAACAGTTACGAGATTGTCGGATTGTTTTTCCAAATTATAAATGGTGTTTAGGGATACGCTGATTATTGCTGCGGCAAAGCGTATTAATCAGCGTTTCCTTAGTATAAGAGCAAAATGTTATCCCCAAATATTACTTCTCAGGTCGGATGATGACCTTTCTGTAAGTATCGAAACGAACCCATTTTTCAAAAAATGCTGCACGTCCGCTTTCGGGTGCTTCGGCATATTCTTTAAGGAATTCCTGAATCTCACTGTCGGAAGAAGCCTTTATCTCAAAGCCACGTCCGTTCAATACGGGAACATTGCCGTAGGTGTATTCCTCGGTTGGAATGATGTCGGTTATCTTTCTGCCACGAACTCTGACAGAAACTCCGTCACGCAAAACGATAATGTCAAAGCTGTCGGGATATTTGTAGCTTTCACCCTCTGTGGGTATCTCATCGCCTACTGTGTATGCTGTCTTAACAGGCTGATATTTCAGAACGTTAAGACTGCTTGTATCATAATAGAATTCTTCAAAAATATCTCCTCTTGCGGTAAGCCCGTCCTTTTGGAAGGAAGCTTTTTCCGTTCCCGAACCGCCCTTTTCGCTCACCTCTTCAACCACTCCGCAGGCGGAAGTCATGTTCGTCACACGGTCGATGAGAATGAATTCTCCGAGCGTTTTATGATTAGAGAACAGGTCTGCAGGAATAGCTTCCGAAAAAAGTATGCTGCAAACCGCAATTCCATTTTTTGAGAGCGCTTCCGCTTTGATATGCTCGCCCGTGTTTACGTCCACCGCATACTCAATATCCGTAACGATACCGGGGATGGTCTTCGTGCCAAGCTTTACAAGATAGTCCTTGCCCGGCGTAAGCTCTTCATCATCCATCCACAGTACGGAAGCTTTTATCCTCTTGTAAACAGCTGCTTCTGCACCTTTTGCAAGTACACAGCCTCTTGAAACGTCCACCTCTTTGTCAAGTGAGATAGTCACAGGCTGACCCTTGTAAGCAGTTTGTACGCTCTTGTCGGTCATAAGGATACCTTTTACAGCTGCTCTTTCATTACTCGGCAGAGCAACTATCTCATCGCCAACGCTTATGCTGCCCGATTCGATCTGACCCTGAAAACCTCTAAACGTGCGGTCTGGACGGCATACCCTCTGAACGGGCATATAAAAGCCTTTTTCATCATCATCGGATGCGATATCCACCGTTTCAAGATATTCAAGCAGCGGAACGCCGTCAAACCATTTGATGTTATCCGACTTCTTGGTAACGTTGTCGCCCTCGGTTGCGGAAAGAGGAATTATCTGTACATTTGCAAGGGAAAGCTCCTTTTCAAGCTCTTCGATCTGTACGCATATCTCCTTGAAGCGTTCCTCGCTGTAACCAACAAGGTCCATTTTGTTTACAGCAAAAACAAAGTATCTTATGCCCATAAGACGGCATATTCTTGCGTGTCTTCTCGTCTGAACAAGTACGCCCTGCGAAGCGTCCACAAGTATTACCGCAAGGTCGGCAAACGATGCACCGACAGCCATATTTCGTGTATATTCCTCGTGACCCGGAGTATCTGCAACTATAAAGCTGCGGTTATCAGTTGTAAAGTATCTGTATGCAACATCTATGGTGATACCCTGCTCACGTTCAGCCATAAGACCGTCAAGAAGAAGCGAATAGTCGATTTTTCCACTTCTGCTGCCAACCTTGCTGTCAAGCTCAAGCGCCTTTTCCTGATCGGCGTAAAGCAGCTTTGAATCATATAAAATATGTCCGATAAGCGTCGATTTGCCGTCGTCCACGCTTCCGCAGGTTATAAATTTAAGCAAACCCTTCATATCAGAAATACCCCTCTCTCTTGCGGCGTTCCATGCTTCCTGCCGCTTCGTTGTCAATAACTCTCGAGGTTCTTTCGGAAGAAACAGAACTCAATGTTTCTGCGATGATCTCATCAAGAGTGTCGGCTGTGGATTCGATCCCTCCGGTAAGAGGATAACAGCCGAGCGTTCTGAAGCGCACCGACTTCATCTGCGGCACTTCACCCTCCTTAAGTGGGAAACGGTCATCGTCCACCATTATAAGGTTGCCGTCACGCTCCACAACAGGACGTTCCTTTGCAAAATAAAGCGGAACAATATCAATGTTTTCACGCTGTATATACTGCCAGATATCCTTTTCTGTCCAGTTTGAGATTGGGAAAACTCTTATGCTTTCACCCTTGTTTATCTTGGTGTTGTAAAGCTTCCACATTTCGGGACGCTGATTTTTCGGATCCCATGCGTGTGCAGAGTTACGGAAAGAGAATATCCTCTCCTTTGCTCTCGATTTCTCTTCATCTCTTCTTCCACCGCCGAAAGCTGCGGTGAAGCCGTATTTGTTGAGCGCCTGCTTTAACGCCTGCGTTTTCATTATGTCCGTATAAGCTGCGCCGTGATCAAAAGGATTTATTCCCTGCTTAACGCCGTCCTCGTTGATGTATTCCAGCATTTCTATGCCCAGTTTCTCAGCAGTCTTGTCACGGAATTCTATCATTTCTCTGAATTTCCATGTAGTATTTACATGAAGAAACGAAAACGGCGGCTTTTCGGGATAAAATGCTTTCATTGCAAGATGAAGCATTACCGAGCTGTCCTTTCCGATTGAATAAAGCATTACGGGCTTTTCACATTCGGCTGCAACTTCTCTTATTATGTATATCGCCTCTGCTTCAAGCTCGTCAAGGTGTGAAAATTCGTTCACGCTGCTTCCCTCCTAATATTTGTTTGATTCGTTCGGATCGATGTCGATCTCGGAAAGTGTTCCGTCAGGGCGTTCTATCATCCAGCAAAGCAAGCCGTCCCTTTTTTCGGTATGTACAAGACTTCCTTTGCCGCCAATGTCTGCGCCGAGATAAAATTTAACGGCGTGTACAGGACATTCCTTTATGCAGGAAGTGCATCCCCAGCAATCCTTTGGATATTTGATATACGCTTTGCCATTTTCGTCTTTTTTTATGAGAGTTCCGGGACATACTCCGCAGCATTTTCCGCAGCCGATACATTTTTCTTTATCTATCAGAATGCTCATATGCTTTCTGTCCCTCCTCTGTAAGCTCTCTTAGAATTATCTTTATCTCACCGTTTTCAAGGCGTGAGTTAACGTATTTACGCCAGTTTATATCATCCTTTTCGGGATAGTCAAGATTCTCCGCAAAGCTGTGCCAGCGAGTTTCATGACGAGCTTTGAGATGTGCTATAACGCTGCGGCATACTGTCAAACGTTCACGCAATTCGTAAATATACATAAGCTCTTGAAAATCATCAGCATGAAGTTCATCGGAAAGAGTTTCGATGCGCCGTATCTGTTCATCGGCGATCGCAAGCTGCTTTTCGTTGAAACGGTAGTTGGTCTTTATGCCGCCTGCGTATGAATCCATGACCGTCTGCATTGCTTCTTCAAGCTGTTCGGCGGTAAAACGTGAACGATTATCCCCCGTGAAGCGTTCTATCTCAGCAATATGAGCATTTATCTCGCTATCTTCAATTGAAGCACCGCTGTTTTCCGAAATGTATCCTGCCGCAGAAAAAGCAGCGATCTCACCCTCGGAAAGTGCGCCCGTAACATATTTCTGTGGGCAGCCACCTGCAACATCGCCTGCAGCAAAAAGACCCTTTATAGTGGTCGCTCTGTTCGTGTCCACCCAGTAACCGCTGGCGGTGTGTCCGCCTACTATGTAAGGCTCTGTACCCTCGATCTCAACGTTCTGTTCCGAAAGTGTTTTTCCACTTTCTATCCAGCGTATCGTCTGCGAGGGAGCCATGTTTAGATATGCTTTAAGCAGCGAATCCTCTGTTTCGGGAGAGATGCCCTCGGTTTTAAGATAACAAGGTCCTCTGCCCTCAAGATTTTCCATTACCGTTCCGTAAACTCTTTCGGATGTGGTAAGTCCGTATTTGGTTTCATAAACTTCACCGTGAGAGTTTATCTGCTTCGCACCTGCGCCCTGTGCAAGAGTTCCCGTAGGAGCGATAGTGTCCTTGCAGCGCAAAGCGATAAACCGCATCTCAAACGTCGTCATTTCAGCGCCGTGCTTTATGCCCATTGCATAACCTGCACCCGTGTTGAACGGCGGATACCACATCTTATGCCGTGAAAATCCGGGATTGTTCGGCTTGTAAAGTCCTGCCGCACCGCCCGTTGCGATTATCACCGCCTTTGCCTCTATAACATAAAAAGTATCGTTTTCTATGCCAATTCCAAAAGCGCCGTTTATTTTATTGTCATAAACGGAAAAGTCGATAATGTTCACACGATTCAGAACAGTAACATTCGGCAGCTTGTTTACCGCATCTGCAAGGATAGGTTTGATATTCTCTCCGTTAATCTTGATGTTGCGGTTACCTCGGGCAACATATTTTCCGTTCGCATCTTTCAGAATAACAAGTCCAAGCTTTTCAAGCCGCTCTGTGACTTTGTTCAGGCGTTCCGACATAGTGTAGAGCAAGTCGTCACGCACAATTCCGTCAGCGTCCTTTCGGGCGTATTCAACATAATCCTGCGGCGTCCTGCCCTCGGTGATATAAGCGTTGAGAGCATTCACTCCTGCGGCAAGACAGCCACTTCGCTTTATGTTCGCCTTTTCGCAAATAAGCACCTTTGCATCGGAATTTTCAGAAATTGTAAGAGCAGCATAACAGCCTGCCGTTCCGCCGCCGATGATAAGAATATCAGTTTTAAGTCGTTCTGTTTTCATAAAATACTCACCTATTTTCTGTCAGATATTTCTGAACGGAAAAAATACTGTTTGCACCGTCCGCAGCCGCAGTAATGACCTGCCGCAATTCCTTTGTCCGAACATCACCTGCTGCAAAAATTCCTTTTGCCGAGGTAACACAGTCCTCACCTGCAACAACATATCCGTCAGAGGAAAGCTCTGCAATTCCGTTAAGCGCATTGCTGTTCGGAACTGTGCCGATAGCTGCGAAAACGCTGTGAACAGAAAGAGTTTCTTCATTTCCGTTACGACTTATCTTCAAAGCTTCCACACGTTTTTCACCGATTATTTCAACGGGAACTGCGTTCAGGATGATCTCAATATTGTCAGTTTCCGATACCTGCTTCTGAAGCAGCTTATTCGCACGGAAAGTATCTCTGCGATGAATAAGATATACCTTTTCGGCTGTTTTGGAAAGATATAAAGCATCACCGAGCGCCGTATCACCGCCGCCTATCACCGCAGCAGCCTTCCCCTTGCAGAAAGCACCGTCGCAAACCGCACAGTAGGAAACTCCCTTGCCGTGGAACTCCGCTTCACCCTTTATATCAAGCCTGCGGTGCGATGCTCCTGCAGCATAAACAACAGTTTTCGTATCAAAAGCTGTTCCGTCCGAAAGAGTGACCTTGTAACCGCCGTTTTCGGCAGAGATTTCCGAAACCTCGCCCTCGTAAAACTCCGTTCCGAGAGCTTCGGCGTGTGAACGGAACTTTTCACCCAGTTCAAAGCCGTTTTCACCGTAAAGTCCGAGATAGTTGTCCACACGCTCACTTTCGGCTATCTGACCCGTGCCGCCGTACAGCTTTTCAATAACGATAAAACCGAGCTCCGCACGTTTTGCATAAACCGCAGCCGAAAGTCCTGCCGGCCCGCTTCCGATGATAATGGTATCGTACATTTATATCAAACCTCTTATGATTATTCTATGACCAGTCCCTCATTTTCCGCAGTATCTCCGCTTATCTTGAACGAATTCAGAACCGGAGCGTTTATATCCATAAGCGAAAGAATAAGATAGCTTGCCTTGCTGTCGAAAGCCAAACGCTTATCCTCTTCCGAAGGCCGTGACGGCGATTCGGGGTGCGAATGCCAGTTTCCGAGAGGAACAAACCCTTGTGCCCTCATGTCCTTTACTGCCGCAAGCTGTTCTTTCGGGTCAAGCGAAAAATGCTCGTTGGAATGATCAATGTTCGTGAGAAGATAGACCTTCCGTATGAGCTTTTCATCGCCGTTTATCTCGCCTGCAATAAGTCCGCAGGCTTCCTCGGGAAGACAGCTTTTTGCGTGTTCAAGTATTTTTTGATAGTTTTCTTCCGATATTTTTATCATAAGTGTACTCCGTCGCATTCAGCCTGCTCATAGTCGATAAGCTCCGTGATAGTAGGGTGCTCGCCGCATACAGCGCAGTTATTGGTTTCCGTTGGCAGCTTTACCTTGCGGAATTCCATTTTAAGTGCGTCGTATGTAAGAAGATATCCCGTGAGCAGATCGCCAACGCCGAGAATGTATTTTATTGCTTCCATAGCCTGAAGGCTGCCTATAACGCCGCCCATTGCACCAATTACACCTGCCTGCTTACAGGTCGGAACAGCGTCCTTCGGCGGCGGATTCTTGAATACACAGCGGTAACATGGGCCTTGTCCGGGAACGTATGTCATAAGCTGACCCTTAAAACGTATGATTCCTGCGTGTGAGAAAGGTTTTTTCGCCATAACGCAGGCGTCATTTATAAGGAACTTTGCAGGGAAATTATCCGTTCCGTCAATGATGAAATCATAATCCGCAATAAGCTCCATAATGTTCTCGCTTGTAACGAATGTGCGGTATGTGTTGACGGTAATGTCGGGGTTCATCTCCTCCATGGTTTCCTTTGCAGAAAGTACCTTTGCCTTGCCAACATCTTTTGTTGCGTGAATGATCTGACGCTGAAGATTAGAGAGGTCAACTTCGTCCGCATCGGCAATTCCTATCGTACCGATACCTGCCGCAGCAAGATACATTGCCGCAGGAGCGCCGAGTCCGCCTGCTCCGATGATGAGAACCTTTGCATTCAGCAGCTTTTTCTGACCCTTTGCGCCGACTTCTTTGAGAATGATATGACGGGAGTAGCGTTCAAGCTGATCGTTTGTAAAAGCCATTATCTGCCGCCTCCCATGAAATACAGAAATTCAACGCTGTCGCCGTCTTTGATAACGGTAGAATCAAATGCGCCGCTCTCAACGAATTCATCGTTAATGGTGACTGTAACATATTCGGGCGTTTCAACCTTTTCCTGCTCGATAAGCTGTGCAACGGTAAGACCGTCAGCAGCTTCTTTTTTTACTCCTGCAACTGTGATATTCATAATGCTTTCTCCTGTTATTTAAGATTTTCTATTACCGCCGCAATATCGGCTTTTTTAATGGGACTTCCAAGCCTTGAAGCTTCTTCACCGTTTTTGAAAAAAATTATAGTCGGAACAGCGGTCACTCCGTATTGTTCCGCAAGCTCTGCATCGAAATTGATGTTTATTTTTACAGCGGAAATGCTTTCGCCGTATTCCTCTTCTATCTCTGCAAGCACAGGTGAGAGCCGCTTGCAGGGAACGCAGCTGTCGGAGTAAAAATCCGCAAGCACCAAGCCTTTCGCTTCAAGCACTTCTCTGCCGAAATCTTCTCCATTTACACGAACTGCCATTTAATCACCGACCTTTTTGACAATAAGTGTGAATGTACCATCACCGTTATCATTCAGCTTAAGTATCTGATGTCCCTCTTCCTTGATGCTTCTGGGGACATTCTGTACGGGTTCGCCGTCGTTCATTTTCACCGCAAGAATCTGTCCGTCATCAAGCTCCTCAAGAGCGACCTTTGCCTTGACAAAAGTAGTCGGACAAACCACATCAGTTATATCCACGCTGTCGTCAATATTGAAATCAGCCATTGTAAACCTCCATTATTCTCTCCGTGAATTTATCTTTTCCCACTCTGTCAAGAGTGAATTTGAATCTTTCGCCCGGCTTTGCATTTTCTGCAAAGAATTCAATAGCAGCGTCACATATTGCAAGCAGCTTTTCCTTGTCCTCGATAAACGGGATAACGGCTTCGCCCTTGCTGATGCTGTTGCCGAAAAGTCCGCCGAATGAAACTATGTAGCCGTGAACAGTATCCCACGCTTCGGTCGGGCAGGACTTGAAGCATCTTCCGCAGAAATTGCACTTGCTCTCGTCAACAATGACCTTTCCGTCCTTTATTTCGATCGCTCCGCTGCGGCAGGCCTTTGCACATACTCCGCAGCCTATGCAAGCGTCTTCTTTCCATTTTACCTTTATGCCGCCCTTGATACCGAGATCATTTTCCTCTGCTTTAAGGCAGTTGTTCTGACAGCCTGTGATGCCGAATTTGAACTTGTGGGGAAGCTCTCTTGCGAAATATCTTTCGTCAAGCTCCTTTGCAAGTGCATAAGTGTCGATACAGCCGCTCGGGCATATCGCTTCGCCCTGACAGGCTGTAACAGTACGAACTCTCGGACCGCATACACCGGGTTCAACTCCGCCCTCTGCAAGAGCAGCCTTTACCTCGTCAATATCGTCCAGCTTGATGAACGGTATCTCTACGCTCTGTCTTGACGTAAGATGAACGTGACCGTCACCGAACTTGTCTGCGACCTCTGCAATTTTCGCAAGCTGTACCGCAGTAAGATTTCCTCCGACAACTCTAAGCCTTAACGAAAAGTTATTCTTCTGCTTCTGTCGCATAAAACCGCCCTTTTTAAGTGTAGCGTAATCAACAGCCATATCAATTTCCTCCGTTTATTTTTTCTGCCGCCTGTGCAAAATCTTCAATAAGATCCTCAGGGTCTTCTATGCCGACGCTTACTCTTATGGTATCATCATAAACCCCTGCGCTTTCTTTCTGCTGCGGTGTACTGTGGGTGTAAATAGTGCTTGCAGGATGTATAACAAGCGTCCGCACATCGCCAATATTAGTGGCAATAGAAGCGTACCGCAGAGAATTTATAAGCTTAAAGGCATTTTCCTTGCTTCCTGCCCTTATTGTAAGTATCGCTCCTCCCATTCCGCCGAACTGCTCCCTAACAAGACCGTAATAAGGGTTGTCCGAAAGAGCAGGATAGTTTACCTCTATCCCCGGAATGTCTTTAAGGTATTCCGCAAGTTTAAGAGCATTGGAACAGATACGCTCCATTCGCAGTCCGAGAGTTTCCAATCCTACCGAGTTGAGAAAAGCATTTGCAGGAGCAAGACAGCAGCCTGTGTTCCTCCATAAACCATTCCTAAGTTTTGCAAGATATGCAAGCTTTCCGTATTTTTCATAGCCTTTGAAGCCGGGGTATTTTGAAGTATCCCATTTGAAGCTGCCGCTGTCGATTATTACACCGCTGATCGCATTTCCGCCTCCGTTTATATATTTGGAAGAGGAATGAACAACAATGTCTGCACCGTATTCAAATGGATGTATCAGATAAGGCGTTGCTGTGGTGCTGTCGGCTATAAGCGGAATTCCGTGACTGTGTGCAAGGTCTGCAACCGCCTTGACATCGACAACATTAAGCTTTGGATTTCCGATAAGTTCGGCAAATATTGCCTTAGTTTTTTCTGTAATAAGGGGTTCAATGCTCTCGGGAGTAACATCATCCGTGAATTTTGCGGTTATCCCGAACGCCTTCAGATCTTCAAACAGATCAAGAGTTCCGCCGAATAACCCCGAACCTGCGATTATCTCGTCACCCGACTGCAAAATGTTAAGCAGCGACATTGTCACCGCAGCCATACCCGATGAACAGGCAACTGCACCTATACCCTTTTCAAGAGCAGCCATTCGCTTTTCAAAGGAATCCACCGTGGGATTGCTTATCCTTGAATAAGCGTAACCGAAAGCCTTGCTGTTAAATACTGCTTCAAGCTTTTCAGCCGATTCATGAGCGAATGCACTTGTCTGACAGACAGGTACTACCGTTGCACCCGTTGCAGTATCGCCTTTAAAGCTATTATGCAGCAGAGATGTGTTAAAATTCATATCATCACCAATTTCTTATTAAATAGTGCGTACTCAATAACTGCCCGAAGGGCAGTTATTGGCTGAAAATCCTGTAAAACAGGATTTTCAGCGGCACAAATC
>JBJEQL010000250.1:0-2476 GCA_051881735.1 Oscillospiraceae bacterium | reverse complement strand
GGAAACCTTGTTATCGGCAGATACAAGCCGCAGGGGAAACTTTACACAAAAATCATTTTCAGAGGACTTCCCGAAGCCATAGCGCAGTTTTCCACGCCCGTAACAACGCTTTGTATGAACTATACGCTTATGGCGACATTCGGCGATATAGGCATTAACGCTTTTTCAATTATATCCTATCTTTCGTCCTTTACAATGGCGGTATTTTTCGGCGCGTCCGAGGGTATGCAGCCACTTTTCGGTCAGGCATACGGCGCAAAGAACGATGATGATCTGAAGCATTATTACCGTGCAGGTCAGCTTATCAGCATAATAGGAAGTGCGCTCTGCGTTGCGGTTTATGTTATTTTTCCGCACCAACTTTGCACGCTGTTTGGTGCAGAAGGCGAAACTCTCGACTACACAGCGGTACATATGTGGGAATACTGCTGGGGATTTATTGTAGGCAGCATAAACACTATGATATCCGCATATTTCTATTCGACAAAACGTTCGGGACAGGCTATCGCACTCAACATAATACGCAGTCTTGTTATGAATACAATTATAATCACATTTCTCCCGAAAATTATCGGAAACGGAATCGTATGGCACACCTTTGGAATTTATGAGGCGCTTGTGCTTATTATTGCAATAACACTCAAGAAAACTTCGGAGAAAAACGGAGTAGTTTACAGATAAACGGAGGAAAAAATAATTATATGAAACAAAACCAAAGCTTTACAGAGGGACGGATATTTTCGCCGCTGATACGGTTCGCCCTGCCTGTGCTTTTTGCGCTGTTTTTACAGACAATGTACGGCGCAGTTGACCTGCTTATCGTGGGACAGTTCGGTGGCGAGCTTGCAAATGTGTATGTATCTGCGGTATCAACGGGAAGTCAGCTTATGCAGGCGATAACCGTTGTAATTACGGGACTTGCAATGGGACTGACTGTTTTCGTGGGAAAGGAGATCGGCGCAGGTCAGCGTGAAAAGGCAGGGAAAATTATCGGCAGCGGCATTTTCCTATTCGGCGTAATAGCTGTGGGAATTGCGGTGATAATGGTCTGCACTTCTCCGCTGCTTGCCACAACAATGCACGCTCCCGAGGAAGCCTTTGACCAGACAGTTTCCTACATAAGAATATGCTCGGCAGGAGCGGTTTTTATTGTGGCATATAATCTGGTGGGCAGTATTTTCAGAGGTATTGGCGATTCAAAAATGCCGCTTATAACCGTAGCTATCGCCTGTGTGCTGAATATTGCAGGAGATCTGCTGATGGTGGCAATTTTTCATTTAGGCGCATCGGGAGCAGCTATTGCAACGGTATTTGCACAGGCGGTCAGCGTGCTTATCTCACTTCTCATAATCCGCAGACGAACTCTGCCCTTTGCTTTGTCGGTAAAAGATATAAAGCCGCAAAAAGGCTTTATCAAGGAAATGCTGCGGCTTGGAATACCCATTGCACTTCAGGACCTGCTTGTGAATATCAGCTTTCTTGTGATAATTGCAATAGTAAATTCTCTGGGACTTACCGCCTCGGCAGGAGTGGGCGTTGCCGAAAAGCTGTGCGGATTTTTAATGCTTGTCCCCTCGGCTTTTATGCAGTCTATGTCTGCATTTGTGGCGCAGAATATGGGTGCAAAGAAGCCCGAACGTGCAAGAAAGGCTCTGCTTTGCGGCATTGCATCTTCATTGGTTGCAAGCGTGATAATGGCTTACTTCACCTTTTTTCACGGCGATCTGCTGGCAGGAATATTTGCAAAGGACAGAGAGGTAATACTTGCGGCTGCGGATTATCTCAAAGCCTACGCTCTGGACTGTCTGCTCACATCATTTTTGTTCTGCTTTATCGGCTATTTCAACGGCTGCGGCAGCACCACATTCGTTATGCTTCAAGGAATTATCGGAGCATTCGGCGTAAGGCTTCCCGTATCGTGGCTTATGAGCAAACGTGCAGAAGCTTCGCTGTTTCACATAGGTCTTGCAACGCCTGCTTCTTCTCTTGTGCAGATCATTCTGTGCGGTGTTTATTTCCTGATACTTCTGAGAAAGCAAAAGTCGGCTGAACAAAAAATATGATTATTTGATATTTAGCCATACTCTCTGTTATAGAAAGTATGGCTTTTCTTGACAATGTAAAATAGGCGTTTCGGTTGTTTATAACAAGCCTGCTATACATAAAGCTGCCACAGTATCGCTTTGAGCGATTTTCTGTGGCAGCTTTATCATTGATTCGCTGTATTTTTCATTAACATGATTGCGAAAACTACTTTATCGCACCCCACCAAATGAGAACTGCTGAATTTTTGATTTATGTATTTACTTACATTTTTCTTTAAACTCCGAACCCCATTTTGCCATAGCGTCCAGAATTGGCGACATACTTTGTCCAAGCTCGGTGAGAGTATATTCCACCCTCGGCGGCACCTCGGGGAAGACCTCTCTTGTCAGAAGTCCGTTTTCCTCCATATCACGCAGATTTGAAGTCAGCA
>JBJEQL010000249.1:0-9928 GCA_051881735.1 Oscillospiraceae bacterium | reverse complement strand
CCAATGCGTCGGCGGTATCAATATCAAACGTACCATCGTCAAGACGCACATCCTTTGTGACTTCTCTGGAATCCCACACCTGCGAGCTGAGGCTGTTTTTAACATTTTCGCAGTCTTTGTGTACAAAAAAACGCCCTTGGGTCATAAGACCATTGAGGGCATATATACGGTTGTTTATGGCTCCCTTATAGCAATCACGGACTGCAACGGGGATATTTTCCTTTGCAAACGCCATCCTTATGCCGTTAATTATCGTCTGTGCCTCGTTATCGCAAAAGATATACAAAATCCTTGCATTCGGGTATTCGGAATGGACATACTTGTAAAAATCTATCAGCTCACGGTTTACCCTATCGGGATCAATAGTTCCCTTACCGCCCTTCATTTTATAGTCGGCTATTACGCCGAGCTTCTGGAAGTTACCGATGATTGCAGAGGCGACGAAGGTCGTTTTTGATTTGTTGCCGCCGAAGTCCACGCCAATCGTGATAAACTTTATGCCGCTGTATTTTTTATTAACGATAAATCTGTCAGGATTATCCGCAAACTGCTGAAATACCAGTCCTTCTGCAACGCAGCGTTCTCCTTTTATCTTTCGGCGGTACTCAACAGACTTCGGATCATACTGAGAAATAAATGCTTCACGCCGTTCATCGCTGATATTTATGTTGTCATAAATGGTAAAATGCGCATAGTTATATCCGCCGAGCAGCTCTCCCTCTGCGTCCTTACGGGCGTATTCGTCAATGTAATTCTTATAGATCATTGCAAAAGGACTTCCGGGGTTCAGATCCCAAAACAGCTTTCTGTTCTGCGCAGCCGCCTGACGGGTAAGAGCCTCTTTTATCGTATCTTCATGGTGCAGGTCAATTTCCGTTGCGATCCACATACCAATGGACATACCTCTGAATTTTTTATAGCTGTCGGCTTTTCCTCCACCCACAAACATAACGATTTTAGTTTTGTAATTCGTGAATTTGCCACAGATGATAAGCGCCTCATTGCCTTTGTACTTTCCCCAGCGGCATTGTCCCCGGAAGAAATGCTCTATTCCGAAACCGTTGCAGTCGCCGATGATCAGCTTTGCCGTCGGAGCTGTGGAAGCTGTCGCAAGGTGCAGCTTGTCGGGAGTGCGTTTCAGTTCCTCACAGAATGCAAGCACGTTATCAACAGTCTTACCTGCTCTGACTGCGCCCTCTGCTACGTTGTACACACAGTCCCGGCAGCGGCGGATATATTCCTTGTGTTTTTCCGAAAAATTATATGGGATCGTCTTTTTAAGACGTATTTTCGGCTGTACCGTTTTCATAAATTTCCTCCTCGATTTCCGAAACGTCCTCAAGTTCGACCGCCGTCTGCGGCTTATCCGAATATTTATCCGGCATTTTGTTCTTCAGGTACAAATTCAACGCTCCCACATTCGGAGGAACGTGCTTGCGCTTTGTGGATACCATGCGCCTGCCGCCCTTGTAGGAGATCTCTTTTTCCGTGATAGTAGTTCCCACCGCTGCAGCGACCAGCGCCATTTCAGCCTCGGCGTTGATAAGTTCCTCGTTGTCCTTCAAAAATTTAGCAAGGTCGGAACGCCTTGCGGAAAAATCCTTCATCATAGCCTTGCGCTTCTTCCTGTCAGGCTCAGCAAGCAGCTGATTAATAAAGTCAGCTGCAGTCTGACCGCTTGCCTCTGTACTATCCTCCTGCGGATTCAGAGCCGCCGACAATTCCATAAGGCTCTTTTTTGCCACGGGATTTAAGCTCATATTATCACCTCGAATGTGTAAAATACAGAAATGCTCTGAGAGCTAAATAAACGCCCTCAGAGCCGCTTTTGATTTTAGGGTATAAGTTTATCAAACCAATCATTAAAACGCCACTTTAACGCTGTTTAACGCCTGTTTAACGGGCATTGTATTCAGAGTATGCTTCGCCATTCGGATCTAACACACCGTTGTCCGTTAAATGATGTATTTGCAGTCGATGCCGAACAAGGGAACGAATCAACCTTGTCCGGTGGTATCTGCTGCTTTTAATGTGATCCCGAGATTTGCCTTATGTGTCCTGCCGCCGAATTTGACTTCAACGGTCGCCTTTTTCTGACGTCTGTTAAAATATGTCACTCTGTCCTCATATCCTGCAAGGAACCCTTCATACCCGATGCAGTCACCATTTTGGTCTATCAAAGCGGTAGATTCTTCTATAACTTTTCCGCCATTGAACAGCCAGTGCATAACGTCCGCTTCGTGTTCGGGGAGCGGAGACGGCGTTCCGAGTATCCTTAAAACATGGTCTGTGTGTGCTATGGCTATATGATTCTTGGAGCTGTAATCCATCTCCACAAAAACATATCCCGGAAAGATAATATTTATTATTTTTGTCCATAACCCTGATTTGTGTATAAGGAGTTCACGCCTCGGCACATACGCTTCAAAACCTTTCTTCTCAAGCTCGGAACGAACCTGCAGCTCCTTGGAAGGCTGCGCAAAAACAACATATATCATTCCTGCTCGCCTCCGAAATCAGCTGTTTTTTCGTTAAGATAATCCGAAAGCTGCTTATACAATGTCGGGTTGTCCTGAGCCATTGCATCAAATACCTTGCTTTTAACTGCATCAAATCCCATTTCGGTAAGTTCCTTGTTCTTTATATCAAGGTTACGCTTGTAAGATGCAACTCTTATAAGCTCAGAGGCTTGCTTCATTACTTTCATCGGATCGGCATTCTGCAGATCCTCTTCCGAAAGATTCTGCACATAATTAAGGAGCAGGTGGGAAAGCAGCTGTATTATTCCCTCGGTGGTATCAAGATTCGGATTTCTGTTCAGTTCCTGTGTGATGGCTTTGAAATTTTCCTGTGCAATTCTTATACTTTCAAGGGATTCGCAAAGCCCCTTTGCATAACGGAAAACCGCCTGCTGAGAGATCTGCGTTCCTGTGGTATCTCTTATGTATTCGACTATTTCCTTGTATGTAAAGTTGTTGGAAGTAATCATGCTTTCAACTTCAGCTTTAACTTCCGGCGCAAGTAAGTCGATTTTCGAATGTTTCCTTCGACGTGCCACATTATCACCGCCTTAAACGGTAACGCACGGGTCGTCAATTACGCCTGCAAGGAGCTGTATGCCTTTCTGGGTCAGCTTACCCTCTATCTCGTCCATGTGATAATCGGCAAGCTCTACCGTCTTCTGCGTGTCTATATGGCGTATGCGGATATATCCCGATTCTATGAGATAATTCACGCTGTCCGCATATTCATCTTTGTCTATGCCCAGAGCCGCACGGATAGAGGACAGCTTGTTGTAGTCGATGCGCAGCATATTAATGCCCCGGAGTACCTTGCCGTTGTTCTCCACAAAATTGGCTGCACGGGCTTTTTTCATCATTGCTTCGGGGTTCATTATGCGCCGCCTCCTTTACTTAACTCCATTAAAATTTCCATAATGCTGTCCAGCTTCTTGTCTACCTTCGCCTGCTCCCGAAAGTAGTCGTCCTTGGTAAGATAGTTATCCTTTACCCGGCGAATATCCTCGGTATTCTTTTCAATATCCTTTTTGGCAATTTCAAATTCCTTTGCGGATATTTTGTTGTCCAGCTCCTTGAAAGTCCGTGTAAGAAAGAATCCGATCACGCCGATCAGGATCGTCAGTACGCCGGAATATATGGATAAAATAGTTGTAATATCGATCGTCATGTTATCAGCCCCGTAAAAAGAAATAGTGTATAGTCAAACCTTACAGCTTAACTATACACTATTATTAATATCATTTACATTTTTACATGAAAAAAAATTATGATAATTAAATTTTTGTGTCCTCGTCAAAAAAGGTGGTCTGTTCCGGCAGCGGCGCAGCCTTAACTGCGACAAGCACGGGAGCGACAATGCGGCGGATAGAAACCTCCGCCAGATTAAATTCACGGGCAAGCTCTGCGTAGTTGTACCCGTTGAACTTGCGCCGGATCTCTTCGTTGCGAAGATTGACCGTTACTGTATCCGGCTTGCAGACGTAAACGCATGAGCCTGCATAGTTCTTCAGCAGCTTCTTGTATGCGTCCATTCCTATGCACTCTGCAAGCTCACGCTGATCGGCGCTGAGGTCTTCTATTTCAAGGTTGTCAAGCAGACTCATGGCAGTCATCCTTTCTTAGCAGTCTTAATTAAATTCGTAATCGCCAAGTTCAACCGATTCTCCACAACAGGGGCATTCAATAGCCCCCCAATCGTCATCCCAATATTCGGGTACATTAAGTTCATCCCACGGAATTTCAATCTCGGTACCGCAATGAGGACAGTCAAAACTTATTGATACGGGTCTTTGGTTGATATAAAAATCAGTTTTACCCATTGTCAGCCCTCCTTAAACAAATTTGTCTGCTGCATTGTTACAGCGTTCTTTACTTCGTGCAGTTCTCTTGGTTTATACGGCTTTCCCGTATCTACGTCGCCAAGCTCTGACATTACAAAGTCGGGGCAGTTTGTTGCCTTATCCACACGGAAAAGCACTTTGTCGTGATCTGTGCAGTAATAGCAATCTCCGTTTATGCAAAAAGCGCAATATCTGCAATATTTCATTCGGTACCACCTTTCAACAGTTCAGGATTGTCATAAACATTTCCAATGACTTCAACATTCCGAAATTTATCAAGAAATTCAATCCAGTTCCAATTCGAAAACCAAAAACAGCCCGAACGAAATGTAATCGGAAAAATCATTGGAGTTTCATTGTGTAAAAACGCTTTAACAATATCCCCCTCGAAAATCTTTACGATATTTTTATCGGTAGAACCTGTGAACATCCCAACAGTTTTCGGGATAACAGGATAATTGCAAGATATTGGAGTTTGCGGCATAATTCCATAAGTTATAGGTTTATTGTACCATTTAACTTGCAGCAGGTCTCCTTCAATCCACTAGTTGTTGTCTTTACGTTTGCCACGGAATATTCTTTCAATCATCTATATTCACCCTTGTGTTTTCCTCGGAGAGTTCTGAAAATTTAAAAACCAATCTGTTGAACGTTGCAATAGTGTCCAGTAAATCCATATCGTCATTGCCCGTTATTTTCATAAGCAGCATATGTACCGCTCTGAGAATACAATAAATATCTTCTGTCATTTCTCCGTCGTCCGAAATTTTAATAGCAGGAACACTGCTCAAATCCCGGTCTTCTTCATCCCTATATACGTCTGTCAAAGCTATATAAAATGCTAAGATTTTCTGATCTCTTTCTTCCATAAAAATAAATCCTCCAAAATTAATCTGTGTTCCATATTTCCGTAACCGGTCTTGGTTGTTCCTTAATATGCTTAATATCGGTAATGCTGCTGTTTGTGACGAACACAAGACCGTCATAAACGTACAGATCGCATCCTGCATGGCTGTTCCACCAGCCCACAGACATGATCCTGATCGTTTCAAAGCCGCCGTTAAAGTAAATGCAGCCTCTTGCCGACTGATACCTTGAAACAGCGGATCCTATGCCGTGACGGTATATGTAATCCAGAATGCTGTCCCTGAGTCCGATTGCCGTTTTATCCCTCAGCGTAAGAATAAGCACCTTGCGGCGTGAAGCCATGCAGAGTATCTTATACACCTGCTCATCTGTGAAACGATCCATCAGCTTCCCGTCCTTTCAGAACGCCGTTCCGCAGATCTCACATACATTTTCAGTTTTTCGATGAGCTTCGCTCCGTCCTCAAAGCTGACCCAGCGAAAAATATCCTTCCCCGGCACGGTGGTTATGCCCAATTCTTTCTTTATAGCGCCTACCATACGCTCTCCGGCAGAAGCGCTGTTCGGAGAGCTGTCAAGCTCCCTGAGCCGATATATAAGCCGCCATGCAAGGGACTGCTGCTCCGGAGTCATCATTCCTGCAACCGGAGCGCTATATGTTTTCGGCTTTCTTGTGTGCAGCGGCTCAGAACGATTCTTTACCTTAAGCCGCTCCATAAGCTCATGTATGACCGATTTGGTTTCTTCGGAATTAAGCTCCGTAGTGGATTCCTTGCCCGTTACCCCGTATATGAGCGCATGACGGTCATCGTCTCCCATGCCCAGCTCACGGCAAAAGGCAAAGATGGTTCTTCTGTCCTGTGTTGTCATTTTGCACCGCCTTTCGGTATGCAGCACAGGCAGGATCTCTCCTGCCCGTGCTTTGTATCAGGTTATTGTAAACTTCATTGTTTCGTTCTGTACAGCATACTTGTCATACAGATCGGGGTCGAGCTTTTTAAGCTTCTTGGAATCCACGCGTTCCGTAACGACCTTCTTGTATCTTACTGTAAATACATCAATGTCCATCTCTTCAAGACCGTTGGAAACCATGACATCTTTGATTTCAGCCTTAGCTGCTTCCGCCTGAGCTTCAAGCTCTTTCTTGGTCTGTTCGATACTCTTGATGTCTCGGATAAGCTCCGTAAGATGCTTAACATCGATCTTCTTTTTCTTTTTTACAACAGCTTTTGTCATAATATCAGATCCTTTCGATTTTTCCTTGACTCTGCGTTTTTAGGGCTTGTCACCAATTTATATCCTTGCAAGCAAGTCTATAAATGCCGCATTAAGGCGGAGCTTCCGCTCCGTTTTTATTTATGTAAATTTGCTCTCAGCTGCCATCCGAGCCAAATAAGACCTGCCATAAGGGGCAGGACGAAAGCCTCTCCGCCTACGTTACCGGGGGAACGGCTGCCATACGCTTCTGCAGCCGCTCCGATGAACCCGTATATCATAGCACCCAGCAGCATTAAGATAATGCTGCGAACTGCCTTGTCAAATCTTTTCATTTTGCACGCTCCTTTTTGTATCTGGTTATGGTCTTGCCCGTGTGCTTGTTGTACAGAGTGATCGTGTTTTCGGTTTCCGTGCACACAAGATAATGGTCGGCGGTCAGCCTCAGAGTGTCGATTATTTCTTTCTGCCGCCTTGTGGGGCGGACAGGTCTGCTTGTTTTGCTCATTATACTGCCTCCTTTAACGTCCTTATATCAAGACCGGCAAGGTCAAGCTCCATAAACTTAGCCATCGCCACAAGTCCCTTAAGATCGTATTTTCCGTTATCGTAAGCGTTGGAAAAGAGGTTTACCGCACCTCTTATAGCCTGCTGCGTCTGAGAGATCTGCCACAGGAAATCTATTTCTGCATCCATATTGTTATCGGCAAGTATAGGGAACAGCAGCATGATGTCCTCACGCTTTATCTTTTTAGTGGTGCATATCCTTGTCTGCTTGGTTCTGTTATTGATCTGAGCAAATTCGGCTTTTCTGTTGCTGCCGAGCTTGCGAACGGTCTCGTTGTTTCCGATGAACATTATTCCAAGGGTCTGATTTTTGTCCCGGAAATAATCGGAGAATGAACGCAGGGTCTCAATGGTTTTTATCGGCAGGTGCTGCGCTTCATCAAAGATCAGAACCATTCCGTCAGCCAGCTTTCCGACTATGTTCATCCACATATCATCGAGCGTAGAGGAGGTCGGAGCATTAATAGCGTTTGCAAGTATCTTTAAAGTGCTTTTAATAGATGTTAAACAGGGGTTTAAGGTGATATATACAGCGCTGTTCGGGTTGTCTGCAACGTACTTCTGAGCCGCCTTGGTCTTTCCTATGCCTGCATCTCCGGCGAATACCGCAAGACCGCCCTTTACATGGCATATTCGTATTGTATCGTAAACCTTCTTGGAGATCGAAGTGTTGGCATAATCAACTTCACGGTAGGTATCGTTAAAATCTGCCTTGAGGTCAAAGTAATCTGCGATTTTCTGCAGGAACTTTTCCGTGTTGCCCTTATATGTACCTTTCCTGATCGGAGTTAATATCGATGATGATATTCCAAGGATCTTCGCTGCTTCTTCCTGACTTGGCTGCTCGGCGATAAATTCATTAAGTTTATCTATGACAGCCTTATAATCTTTGTTATTCATAATCAGTCCTCCTCAAATTTGTATGATATTTTTCGTTTGGCAGCCCTTTCTGCCATTTTTTCAAGGTTGATCTCAAGCTCTTCCGCTCCTGCAGCTTTCCTGCCTGTTTCCTTTATAGTCACAGGCTCTATGCAGGTGGGCGCTCTGAACTGTGCCTTATCAATATTTTTGTGCGCTTCTGCAACAGCAAGAGCAAGTGCGTCGATCTTGGCTTCACCCATAAGCTCTGCTCCGCATTCCTTGATCTGACGTATCTGCCGTGCAACAAGAGCCTGCCTTGCGGCAATGTCTTCCTTGTTGCTGGTGATATAGTCCACAAAGATACTGAGATCCATCTGCCAGTTGCCGATGTATGTATCGTCTTTATCATAAATGCGTACATATTCAAGGTCTGACGGATCATACCTGACGTAAACTTCTTTTCCGACCCAACGCCAGCTGTCCTCGCCGCTGTTATACCACAGCTTTTCTCCCGATACGGTCACATATACCCCGTTTTCACGGACTTTCTGGTATCTTGTAGAGCGCATAAGCAGCAGGTTCAGAGTTGATTCATCGCACATTCTGAGCGTTCGGCGCTTAATCGACTTGCACCACGCTTCAGCACGGCTCATTCCCTTAAACTGCTTTTCATATCCGCCGTACTCGGAGCAGTTATACTGTCCGTCCAGCAAAATATCAATTTTTTCTCTGATCTCGCAGTCATAAGGCACATATCCGTGTTTCAGCTGATACTTGAGGCTTTCCGGGCGCTCTATGATATTTCCGCCCGTAAATGTTGCCATTGTCCTTGAGATCGTGTTTTTCAGCGTAAGAAACATACGCTCAATAGGCTTTGCACGTCCATTGCAGACAAGTGCATTGACCATTTTTATGCCGAGCCTGTCCAATATTGTAGGCGGATTCGGTATATTTTCCTGACTTTTGCGGCTTCTGTGTCCTTTTCCGCCGATGTCGTGAGTAAGAAATTCGGTACCGTTATCAACATATAGTATCTTGGGTATTCCGCAGCGCATTATTGCGTGTCGGAGTGCAAGCACCGTAGAATGCGACGAAGGATTTTCGGTAATGTTCCAGCCGACAAGAGCTTCGGTCTTTGCGTCCAGTATTCCCGTGATATACAAGCGGTGTTTCCGTTCGCCGTCATCGGTACGGGTCACAAAGTCAAATGTGTGGTTATCCGCAACCCATACATCGTTGGCTTCAATATCTTCATAAAGCCTTTCGATATACGGCAGGCATTCATCCACGCATTCTTTCTGCGATTTACGGAAGAATTTGACCACAGCTTCGGGAAGCGTGTCTATCTGCCTTCTGAATGTCCGTTCGCTTGCAATGTCGGGAAGATATTCCGGGTAATGCTCTTCCGTCCATGTCAGCGTAAGCTTGTAGCAGTCACGGACAGGAAGCTCATTATCACAGAGATAAAGGTTGTAAAAAGTTTCAAGAACAGGCTTTGGAATACTGCTGCTGCCTTTGTTCCATCCGCCTCTGTTATCAACAAGTCCCTGCAGGTCGTTTTCCTTATACGCTTTATATTTGCGGTAAAGGATGTCCTTGCTTATCGCTATACCGTGTTCAGCTAAATATTCTCGCTTCAAACGCTTTGTTTCGGCAATGAAGCACATATCACCTTCGGCAAGGTTGGAATATTCGCTGCGCCTGATGCGCCATTCACGGATCAGCTCCGTCCAGAAGGTTATCTGTTCACGCTCTTCGGCGCTGAACTGCCCGAATTCCTTTTTGACAACGATCTTGGTGTGTTTGATCTTCAGCTTGGATTCTTCCTGCACCTTTGGCAGACAAAGCTGTGCTTCGTTTACAAGCTTTCCGTAATACCTGCTCTGCAGCTCCTGCGGAAGTGCGGAAATGGGGATTTTGTATTGCATACAGTTATTCTGACCGCATACATCCTGAACTGCTTCAAGCTTGCCCTTTGAAATACAATTTTGTATGTAACGCTCTGAACACCCTTTAAGCTCCGCCACTTCCTTGACGGTAAGATACTCCATTTCCGCAC